>DASXSU010000130.1:0-9248 GCA_036505795.1 Nitrospirales bacterium | reverse complement strand
GCGCACATGATACGCCTCAGAGAGGCGATCAATGAGCATCGGCCTCGCTGCATGGTGATTGATCCGCTTTCGGCAGTGGCTAAGACCGGCGGCCTTAGCGCAGTCCGGAGCGTTGCAAACCGGCTGATGTACATGATGAAGGACAAGAAAATCACCATCTTGATCACCGCCCTGGTCCCGGGCGAGGATCGTGCGGAGGAACCCGAGGGAATGCAGGTTTCGACAATGGCAGATACCTGGATCCACCTTTCGTACCTTGTCGGCGGCGGCGAACGAAACAGGGCGCTGACGATCATCAAATCAAGAGGAACGTGGCACTCGAACCAGGTGCGCGAACTCATCCTGACCGACCACGGCCCGCTTCTGACGGACATTTATTCCGAACAGGGAGAGGTCTTAATGGGCACCTTGCGTTGGCAAAAGGAGGCCCAGGAGCAAGCCAAAGAGACACAGCGTCGTGCATTGTTTGATCATAAACGCCGCGACTTGCAAATTGCGGAGCAGGAAACACATCTCCGAATGAAAGGCTTGGAGCGCGATCTCGAGAGGCAGCGAATTGAGTTGGTGAACCTCACCGGTCAAGAGAAGGTTAATCCCCAGTCGTTGGACAGAGGTGAGAGTAGAAGCCGTAGGTCCCGCGGCCCAGATGTCGAAACAGCGGGGGCGGGAGGAAGATCCAACCACACGGCGCGCCGCTTACGCGGGCAACTAAAGCGCGGGGGGGGGAATGATGCCTACCAACCCTGATCACTCTTCACGCCAGCAACGCCAGGCTGCCGCGCGTTCCACGAAGAAGGCGCTAGCAGGTACCCGAAAGGGGCTGTGAAATGAGTCCCCGCAGGAAAAAAGACAACGGGTCCGGCGGGACCGGTGCGACCCTTGTGATGCGTCTGTTCATCGCAGGACAGGGGCCAAACTCGGTTCAAGCCATCGCCAATCTCAAGGTGATATGCCAGCAACACTTCGACCACAACTACAGCCTGGAAATCATCGACACCCTCGAAGATCCACTTCGCGCGTTGGCCGACGGGGTTCTCATTACCCCCACTCTCATCAAGTTGTCTCCGAAACCGGTCACAAAAGTCGTCGGCAATCTCAGCGCGAAGAGCGCAGTCCTGCTCGCCCTCGGTGTCAAGAAAACCTAGCAAGAAAGCAAAGATCGGCGCGCCGAAGCCTTCCAGCATGAAGGCGCAAGGCGGCTTTGAGGAACTGATCCGAAGGCTCGCTCAGGGAGACTCGGCGCTTCAGGCAATGGAATCGGGCCAGGTTGACGCGATTATTGACCCGACGACAGGCAAGGCTATCCTGCTGCACAAAGCGCAGGAGGCATTATGCGACAGTGAGGCGCGCTTCCGCGCCATCTTCGAATACGGCAAAGACGTGATGTACACGGTTGAGCCGGACGGAACATTTTCCTTCATCAGCCCGGCCTTCGAGCCCATATGCGGATGGTCTTCGGGTGAGTGGATCGGCCGCCCGTTCGCCTCCATCGTACACCCGGACGACCGGGCGCGCGCATTGGAGATCTTCGACAAAGCATTATTGGGACAAGCCACCTCTCTCTTTGAGATGCGCATGGCGCGTAAATCGGGAGGCTATTGGGATGCCGAGATCAGCACGGTCCCGCTGATCAGCCATGGCACGACGGTTATGCTTGGCGTCGGTCACGATGTGAGCGAGCGCAAGGCCGTTCTGGCCAACGTAGGGGAAGGAAGGACGATTGCGGAGTACGAGAAGGACCAGGCCGTCTTTTCGCAAGGCGACCCCGCGGATGCTGTGTTTTATATCCAGAAAGGCAAGATCAAGCTCTCGATCAGCTCGCCTCACGGGAAAGAAGCGGTCGTCGCCATTTTGGGAGCGGACGACTTCTTCGGGGAAGGATGCCTGGCGGGGCAGCCCCTGCGCATGGCCACGGCCAAGACCATGACCGCATGCTCGGTCGTTCGGCTCGAGAAAAACTACACGATCCGTGTGCTGCACGAGCAACCGGAATTTTCCGAGCTGTTTCTCTCCTATATGCTCTCCCGCAACCGGCGGCTGGAGGAGGATCTGGTGGATCAGCTCTTCAACTCCAGTGAGAAGAGACTGGCGCGAGTCCTGCTGCAGCTGGCGAACTTCGGGAAAGAAGGCAAACCGGAGCCGGTGATTCCGAAGATCAGTCAGGAGACGCTGGCGGAGATCATCGGCACCACCCGCTCGCGCGTCAGTTTTTTCATGAACAAGTTCCGCAAACTGGGTCTCATCGACTACAAGGATGGCATGGCGGGCCTGGAAGTGCACAGCGCGCTGCTGAGTATTGTCCTCCACGACTGATCCCCGGAGTTCTCTTCCACTACTCGCGGCAGTGCGCCATCAAATTCTTGCAATCCAGAACAATTTTGGCCAGACTGTCGCCTTTAGCGAACTGGACAGTCAGGGGGCCTGGAAGTGATTCAGGCCTTGTTCACACGAATCAGCAGAGGTTGTCATAGGGAACAAGTTCGTAGGAACCGGCGGCCGGCCCGACAACCTCCTCGGCATGACCGGAGCCCGGGATGCCGGGGGGTTCCGATGGACACTCGTCACCGGCATTCTCATACTCACCTGTTTGATACCGGCAGCAGGCTTTGCCCAAGAGCCTGCCGCCCGTCCTGACTCCGGATCACGGACGTCGCAATCACCTACGAAGACTGCTCCCGAGCCGCCACTGCCCGAAGTGCCAAAGACCGTTCTGTCCTGGGAGACGGGGGCCGGCCGCAGCTATATTATCCCGGCCCTCGAGATCATTGCGTACGAATTCGCGCTCAATTGGTACGACCGCAACTATCTTGCTGACAAACAGTTGTACCGCACGGACGGCAACACCTTCTGGAAGCACTTAACTGATTCGAAGTGGGTCATCGACGACGACCAGTTCAAAGTAAACCAGTTCCTTCATCCGTACGGCGGCACGGTCTACTACGGGTTGGCGCGATCGGCCGGCCTCAACTTCTGGGAATCGTTCCTCTATACCGCCGTCGGAAGTTTTCTCTGGGAAATAGGGGGTGAGACTACAACGCCTTCGATCAATGACCAGATCTCGACCACGTTAGGCGGGAGCTTCCTGGGTGAGCCGCTGTTCCGGATGGCCAACCTGTTACTTGAAAGAGGCGGCGGCACGCCCGGATTCTGGCGCGAGCTCGGCGCCGCGATCATCTCGCCGCCCACCGGCTTCAACCGGCTCGTCTTCGGCAACCGGTTCGACGCCATATTCCCGAGCCACGATCCGGCCATCTACACGCGTCTCCAACTCGGCGGCACAATAACCACGAGCAGCCACAACGTCTCAGACACCGTCAGACCGCATGGGTCGACCGCAGACTTCTCCCTAGCCTACGGGCTCCCCGGCAAACCTGGGTATACCTACACACGTCCCTTCGATTACTTTGACTTCCATGTCACCGCTGTATCCGCCAATACCATTGAGAGTATCGACACGCGCGGCCTTCTTAAGGGAACTACCTACTCTCCCAGCGAATCCTCTCGCGGGATATGGGGCCTCTATGGCAGCTACGACTATATTTCACCGCAAGTGTTTCGTGTCTCGACGGCCGCGCTTTCGCTTGGAACAACCTGGCAGTGGTGGTACTCGCGCGATGTGGCGCTTCAGGGCACGTTTCTCGGGGGGACCGGCTACGGCGCGGCGGGTAGCATCCGCCACTCGGGCGAGCGGGACTACCATTATGGGGTCAGCCCTCAGGCGCTTCTGAACCTCCGCCTGATCTTCGGCGACAGGGCCATGGCCGACATGACCGGGCGCGAGTACTATATCACCGGCCTGCTTTCCCCCGAGCCGAACGGATACGAGAGTATCCTGCGCGGGGATGCCTCGTTCACGTTGCGGGTCTTCGGTCGCCACGGCCTGGCGGTTCGGTACGTCCTGTCTCATCGGGACGCGCGCTATCCGAACGTCGCCTATCGGGACCAGACCGTGGGTTCTCTCTACCTGGTCTACGTCTTCCTCGGACACGCCGGCTTTGGCGGCGTCGAGTGGCGCAATGTCGACGCCAACTGACGCTGATCGCCCCAAAATGATCCCAGCAATCTCGGTCGCTTTACATTTCAGATAGTGAGCAATTTTGATCAGCCGGGATTCCTTGCTATAGGTATACTTACCAAACCATGTCTTTTAGCGTTGCCGTTAACATCCATCGCAGGATAGCCATAACACTCGTCGTTATGGTGCTGGCGGTCCTGGTCTATTCCGCTGCGAATGCTGCTCCTGTCGCGGTGCGTTCTCCGGAGGCGGGAGCCCATGGCTATCTTCTTCTGCGTTCGCCTGCCGGGGAGGCAATCGGCAACGGTGAGATCACCCAAGTTGTGAAAGAGGCAAATGTTATCGAAAGCCAGTTGGTGCTCCATTTTAAAGACGGCTCGTTGCACGATGAAACCGTGGCCTTCTCACAACAGCGTGTTTTCAAGATGATCCGCTATCGGCTCATCCAGCGTGGCCCTTCGTTTCCGGAACAGATTGACGCTTCGATAGACCGGAGATCAGCCGAATACAAGGTGCGATCCCAGGCCACGAAAGATGAGAAGGAGCAGGTCGTCACCGGGCACGTGGATCTTCCAAGCGATGCTTATAACGGCATGTTTGTCGTGTTATTGAAGAACCTCCCTCAATATGCGAACGAGACGGTCAATATTCTGGCATTCACGCCCGCGCCCGAAGCAATCAAGCTGCAAATGCTGTTCATAGACGAGCAAACCGTCCGAATTGGCGAATTGTCGGCCAAGGCGAGACACTACGTCTTAAGGCCCCAGATCGGAATGATCCAGGAGTTTGTGGGCAAGCTCGCCGGCAAGCTTCCGGCTGATTTTCACCTTGAATGCTGGATGCTGGCTGGCAAAGTGCCAAGTTTCGTGCAGTTGGAGGGCCCCTTGCAACTCATGGGGCCAGTCGTCCGAATCGAACTCGTCAGTCCTCGCCTTCCTAATAGCCCGGAAAACAAGAGGATTGCAGCAAACTGACGGCGGTACGGGGGTCCAAATCCAGCAACAATTTGAGCAATATGAGCAATATTGAACAGCTTCGAAATCGATAATATTGTATAAATAGGTCTGAAACATGTAGGCAGTTTATCCTAGGAGGATGGGCTATGATTCTGGAAGCGCAACCCCCCGCCACTTCATCGGATGATGGAAGAACCGGGCAACACAGAAAGTCTGAAATAATGCGGAAGCCGATGAAGAGCTATCGACAGGTGTTTGAGTCGCTCGTCACCAGCTTTCCTGAGATGGAACACAAGGCGCGCGGGTGATGGCTCACATTTCCGCACTTCGAAGAAGGTCGGTGCCAGGTTGCCAAACATGGGACCGATAACTACCGCGATGAACAAATCATGCCCCTGAATTCCCGGATGGGACAAAAATTCATTCAACGGATGATCGACATTTTGGTAGCCGAGAAGCGGCCTTCGGACTTGAGACAGAAGGACCTTTTTCATCAAACGTTGGGCAAGCTCTTCGGCCAGAAAGTTTTGGGTAAGACAAGGTCAAGAAAGCACTAATCCCCTCCTTCTTCCACTCACAGCGACTCCTAAAGGTTCACACGCCCCCTACCGATGGGAACTTCCCAGGCCTGGCAGTATCGGCTAGGAATAGGCATGGCCGTAACTGCAATGACTCCGGATCAAGCTGTAGCGCATTTCGGCAAGGCCGCCACTATCCTACATAAGCTACTGCATCGGTCAGTGCCGCTGACAGACGTTCAACGCGAATTCATAAAGACCGAGTTACAGACGTTACAGGTGGCGCTGAGATCCTATAACTCAAAGAATCCGCCGCAAGGCTGATCAGCTATCTTCACCGTCCAGGGAGGGCCGATGTTTATGAAAGCCAAGGAAAGCGGAAATGGAACTGTCTCCTTGACGGGACGGGAGCAGCAGATAGTCGGTCTCATCTGGAAGGGTCTCCAGAACCGGGAGATTGCTACGGAGTTGAGAATCAGCCAGAAAACCGTCGAAGCGCACCGCGCCAGCATGATGAGGAAGTTGCGGGCCACCAACGCGGCTCAACTGTTGAAAAGTTGCTTTGAGCGTGGATTTTTGCGGCAACCAGGTCGGGTAGCTTAGGCTGAGTTTTTCTTCAGCGAAGCAGCCTTCAGACCGCTTTCCCAAGCGCCTTGCTTGTGCGTCAGAGGCGACGTCAGACCAGAAGACCGGGCGAGACGACCAACTCCGCGATAATAAGACCCTATTCGAGAAGTAGCCAGACTGCCGGCCTCTCATCCCTTAGAAGATTAGTAAATTTTAATGTGATTTAGTGTTTTTTATGTATCCTAGTGACGGTATTGGGTATATGGTTAATATACTAAAGATGAAATGTATACCTCCAATGTTCCACCCTTTGTCTGCTCGAGGAACAGAGCCAGTTCGTACGTTTGTCATCTTAAGGTAGGCACTTCGCCAAGAGGTTTATTTTTCGAGTACCACCGGGACTGAAATCAGCCCTTGGATCCACCAAGGAGGGTTGAACATGGAAGTCCTCGTACGCTGGAAATGTTTCTGCATGACACCGTGGGAATCTTGCCGTTTCTGCCAAGGCAGCGGTCATATCGACCGCTGGATGCCGTCCGATTTGCTCGCGTACATCAAGGAAAAGTCCTACGTGATCATCGCCCGTCGCAGAGTGCAGGAAGTGGCCTAGTTCAGGACGTGCCCTCCTTCACGAGAAACAACTCCTGTGATGTCCGCGAACCCTTCTAAGGAAGGAGACGACAGTGGCGGAAAGATGCGATCAGTACTCAGAACAGACGCAGAGCCTGGCAGAACAGAGGGGCGGACAGGGCGTCCTCCTAGTGACGGCGCATGGGCGGATTCTTTTGATCGATAGTCGTGCTGCCGGTTTCTGCCTGCAGATGCGGGTGTTGACAGAAGATCGAAAAGGCAGACTGCCCCAGGCCATTGTAAAAATTGTGAACGAGATGGGTGAAATCTTGGAATCACACAGTCGTCACGAGGATGGGAAACCATTTAGTCTGAGACGGCTGATTGAAGGCCGGGAAGGCGGTATCTTCGTGGAGGCGATAGGCTTGCCATCGAAGGCTCGCGTGTCGGAACGAAGGATTCTCCTGACTCTCGAGATGATGATTCCTCGCACATCCGTTCGGAGAATGGGCGTATTCCACCTCACTCCCAGAGAGACGGCCGTGGTAGAGGGACTCTTAAAGGCTGCAACCAACAAGGAAATCGCTCAGGCCATGGGCATCTCCGAGCAAACCGCAAAAGAACACATCAAGCATATTATGAGAAAAACGAAGACGACCACGCGCACCGGAATTGTCATGGCCATTGCGGGTCCGCGAGAAATGGTCATGGCCCAAGCAATTAGCGAGCAGGTTCCTCAACCTGAACCTGGCAACCCAAGGTTGCAACTGCCGATCTCATACTCTCACTGATCGTAGGTTCCGAGTCACCTCTTAGGACTCTTGTACCTCCGGACTTCCGGTATCAAGGAAACCGTGTTTGAGGTCTTTCCGCGCTCGTGAAGCCAACTGACAATAGTGCCTTCGCAAGGCATCCAGCTCCTTCTGCGAGAGTTCCTCCACATCCAGCAGCGCATTGTGAGCGCCCTGCGCTGCCCGGATGATTTCGTCTAACTTCAATTGAATCGAGGCACTATCGCGGTTCTGTGAGTTTTGGATCAGAAACACCATCAAAAATGTGATGATGGTAGTGCCGGTGTTGATGACCAATTGCCATGTATCGCTAAAGCCGAAGAGCGGGCCGGTCACTCCCCATACGACGATGACGAGGATGGCCATTGCAAAGGCGGCGGGATGTCCCATGGCAATCGCAATCTGTCTTGCGAACTTGGAGAACACGGAAGTCTGGTACAATACGAAGAGTCTTTTTCGCGCGGTCGACATCGGTTCCCTCCAAGCTTGAGTTGAATGGCTTGCCTTATCAGCAATTACCTAGTGAGATGAAGATTATAGGTGTCTGGGATCAATGGCAAGCTTCTGTGGCACGCCATCTGGAGCACCCGGTCCCGGGCAGACTACATTTCGTCTGCACAGCAAACTCGCCGGCCGTCGCCCGCGAAACTTACCTCGCCCCTCTTAATAGGGACACCAGTGTGATCACTATTGAACAGCCTATAACTCAGGAAACTGTTAATTGGAGCACGGCGCTGCCATTTTCCCGGCTGTGCGATACGGGTGGCTAGCCAGACTAGCGCATGGCGAAAACGAACTGTCCAAGCAGGAGGTATTACGATGAATCAGGAAAACGATGCAATGAGCAGCCTTATTGCTTTCACCGGTTCAGGGACCCTCGAAATCGCAGGCGACTATGTGGCAAACGCCGCAGATCAGCCCAGGACCCGAAGCAGTACGAGTCCAGCCGAGGTGAAGACCACGCTCCAGCGTGGCGAAGAGACCCCTGTCTAGATCAAAGTCGGTCTCAGTGTGTTCTGACGATTGACGGATCAGTTTGGTCAGGTCCTTCCCTTCCCAATGTAGAATTACCGCTCCCTGGTGCACCATCGGGCCGTAGTAGCACTGTAGCGGGGTATTCCCCCAGCTTAGGGCGATAGGTGTACGGAAGCTGATCTGCTTAAGATATATCGAGCAACAGTAAAAATGCGGCTTTAAAGGTCGCGCATAAACCACCAGGGAAGGGAAAAAAGTTGACATGACAAATGACAATCTCAAGATGGAATGGCCCATTGCGTGGAGTGCCGTATGGGTGGGTGCTTTGGCGGCGCTAGCCGTCGCGCTAATTTTTGGTTTGGCGGGAATTGCCCTCGGGGCCCACAAGGTCGGCGTGAGTTTGACCAATGCAAGGGAATTGGGACTCGGAGCACTCTTTTTTAGCGTCTGCGGAGCATTCTTTTCGTTTGTGGTCGGCGCCTGGATTACGAGCAAGCTGGCGGGCTATCGGCAAGCGGAGCCTGCGATCATCCATGGGGGAGTGGTCTGGCTGGTGACCGTGCCAATGTTGCTCATCCTGGCCGCTCTCGGGGCGGGCACCTATTTCGGCGGCTGGTATAGCGGGCTTGCCGGAACTCCCACCTGGGTAGGATCGCGTCCGGTTGATCCGAATGCTGCGGCAATTGTTAGCGCTAACGCGCTGGGTGCGGCCGCTGCGTTGTTGATCGGATTGGTGGGCTCCGTCATCGGTGGCTGGATGGGCAGCGGTGAGCCGATGAGTCCTTGGCATAGGCGGGTGGAGCAATCCCCCAGCGCTCGTAGAGCAGCGAACTGAGGCATATTGACGTATAAGGAG
>DASXSU010000129.1:0-52576 GCA_036505795.1 Nitrospirales bacterium | reverse complement strand
TGGCGTTCACATCCGGAGGCCGGATCGCCAGACCCATCCGCCGCGCTTCGGACAGGTAGGCGAAGGCCGAGTAGTAGCCGCCTTCGTTGCTGATGACGGCCGCCATGAACTCGGCCGGATAGTGGGCGCGCACGTAGGCGGACTTAAACGAGACCTGCGCATAGCTAGCGGAATGCGGCTTGCAGAAGCTATACCCGGCAAAGCTCATAATCATCGCCCAGATCCGGTCGACGACGGGGCGGGAGGCGCCGCTTTTCTCGGCGCCTGTATAAAACTGCCGGCAATAATCGCGCAACTGCTTCTGCTTGTGCTTCTTGCTGATGATTTTGCGCAGTTGGTCCGCGTCTTCCACCGAAAAGCCGGCGAGAGCCATCGCGACCTTCGTGACGTCCTCCTGGTACACCATGATTCCATAGGTTTCGGCCAGCACCTCCTGCAAAACGGGATGAAGGGGGTCGAATGCCTCGCCATGCGCCCGCCGGACGAAGTCGTGCACGAAGGAGATGGCCGCAGGCCGGACCAACGACGAGACAATGACCAGATACTCGAAGACATCGGCTGCGGCGCGACGCTCAGGCGGCATACCGGTCCAGAGCTTTCTCAATAACAAGCGGGTCGCCGGCGACTCGATGTAGAAGCAGCCGATGCTGTCTCCGCGACGGATCAGCTCTTGAGTGTGAGCGTCGGGGATCGGATCCCACGTGCGGTAGTCGATCTGGCGCCCGGTATTTCCGGCAATGGCGGCCAAAGCGTCCCGAATGACCGCTAGTGAGCGATTGCCGAGAATATCAATCTTGACGAGCCCGGCGTCTTCGGTCTGATCCTTTTCCCATTGAATCACCGGCAAACCCTTGGCCGAGACCTCCACCGGCACGTACCGACGGATCTCATCGGGGACGATGACGATCCCGCCTGAATGCAGCGAGAGATGGCGGAAGTGCCCCTGCGCCTGGACCGCCAGGTCCAGAATCTCAGGCCAGGGCGGCTTGAGAGTCATCTCCCTGCAGAGAGACTCGATCCAGCTGCGCGCCGCTGGGCTTTCCGCAAGTTCCAAGAGGTCAATCTGTCGCATCAGGCGGGGTGCAAGGCGATCGATCTCTGCCGGAGGCATGCCGTAGACTTTTGCGACTTCACGGACTGCGGCGCGGAAGCCCAAGCTGTTCTGATTGGCCACCATCGCGACCCGCTGCGCCTGGTACTGGGCGAAGATCCTATCCAGGATGCCGTCTCGTTCATCCCATGGAAAGTCAATGTCGATATCCGGAGGATCCTGCCGGCCCGGGTTCAAGAAACGCTCGAAAAACAAGTGATGCTTGAGTGGGTCCACATGGGTGATTCCGAGGCAATAGGACACGATCGAAGCCGCCACCGATCCTCTGCCGCATGTCCGAGGAGCGGCGCGCACAATTTCCTCCACCACGAGGAAGTAATGGGCGAAGCGCTTCTGTTGAATGATGGCCAACTCGTGCTCGATGCGATCGTTCACGGACGGGGAGGGCCGACCATAGCGCCAGGCGGCGCCTGCATAGGTCTTTTCTTGCAGTCTTCGGAACGCACTCTCGTCGGTCAATTGCCGGAAGGCCGGAAAGATGGTGTTCCGAAAATCCCAGTCGGTCTTGCATTGTTCGGCGATCCGGCGCGTATTGGCAAGCGCGTGCGGAACATGAGGGTAGTAGCGTTCCAATGTCGAGACGGACGCGAGCCAATGGGTCGCAGCACAACAGGCATCTGGCGGTACCCGGCAGAGCGTCGTGTTCAATGCGATGGCCCTCAGAAGCCGGTGCAGAGGGAATTGGCGCGGGTCTACAAAATGCACCCGGTTGGTGGCCGCCGGCGGAAGGTTCGCCTGACGGCTGAAGGCGAGCGCGTCATGCATCATCGCCCCCGGTGTCAACTCGACGTAGAGGCCCTCATCAGATGTATGTTTCCAGGCGGTTAACGCCTGCTGATCGTCCGAGAGAATGATCAACCCGTCCCGATACCGGCCGACCGCAGAGATCAGATCGAAGTCCTCATCGCAATGCCGCGCTGAAAGCACCCGACAGAGATTGGCATAGCCTTCGGCGTTCTTGGCCAGGAGGACGGCCCGATGCGACGTGTGTTTTAATTCTGCGCCGAGGATCGGCCGCAGTCCGGTCTCTTTGGCAATCTCAAGAAAACGGATCGCCCCGTACAGGCCATTCGTGTCCGTCAACGCAAGGGTGTCGGCTCCTTGCGCTCGGGCCGCCTCGCAAAGCGTGGTGAGCGACGAGACGCCTTCCATGGGCGAATAGTCGGAATGGACATGCAGATGCACGAAGGGGGCGGAAGGCATCATCGCGGGTCCTGTCGCCGCATCACCCAGACGTGCTCGCGGCGTTTCGCCGTCGCAGCCCCGTAGACTCGGCTGCACGCCACTCCGCTCCGCCAGGGTCCCATGCGGCGCCACCCGCGCCGATGCAACGGGTCACCAGTTCGCCCCCTTGCCCGGAGTGGTTAGCCCCGCTGCGGGTGCCAGGGGAAAAGGGCGCGTCCTGGCGCGCCCAGGGTGGGAGGGTGAGATAGGCCCCCAGTTCGGCGCCACCCGCGTTGATCCCCAACTAATGGTGTTGTTGCCGAAGCGTTTGTGCAAGTGATCCAATGCGAGGGAAAGGCCTTGCCTGCATCTTTGTTTTTGGCTGTCCGGTGTGTCGTCCGCAAACAGCAGCAACTGCTCTTCCGGAGGCGCCAGGGCTTCCGCGCGAAGCGCTATTCGCCGGACGCGGACCCGCCGTTGGAAGCACGCCAAGAACAGGCCTTTCAAATATGGGTACATGTCCACCTCCCAATAAGTGCCGAGTGTCAATGTGCGATGCCGGCTGACTTCCACATGATCGCTGTGCCACAGACTGAGCGCGAGTCGCCGGCAGACGCGCCGCTGAGATCGTAGTGTGCGGCAAAGTTCTTCAAGCAAACCGTACAACCGTGCGAGGAGCCTGTTGTCGTCCACCTCGTCCGGATCCGTGGTGCATGAGATTTCCACCGCGGGCTGCTCGACTGGAAGCAGCACCGGCGAGGAATCAATTCCGTTGGCCCAGCGGTGAAGAAGAACTGCGTTTCGGCCGAATGCCACGGCAAGCTGGGGCAGCGGAATTTCCGCGATCTCTCCCAAGGTCCGAAGATTGAGATCTTCGAGAAGAGGCAGCATCTTGGCCGAGGTCAGGTTGAACCCCGGCAGCAGGGCGACCGGCAAGGGCGCTAAGAATATCCGTTCGGAGCCGGCGCGGACATCACAGAGCTGCGGAGGCTGTACGACATCTGCAGCGACCCGGGACACAAATTTGTTGCTGCCGATGCCCATGACCCCTGGCAATCTATACCGGTGAATGACTTCGCGTTCGATTCGCGCCGCCGCATCGACAGCGGGACCCCAAAGGCGGGTCGTGCCGGTGAGATCTAAAAAGAGATGACCGGGGGCAAGCGGCTCCCAGACCGGCGCAAAGCGACCGATGACCTCGAGCAGTTGTTGATGCGCTATCCGGACGCGAACGGGATCGGCCGGCAGTACCCGCAGGGATGGGCACAGGCGGCGGGCATACTGCACCGGCATTCCGGAACAGAGCCCGACCTCCACCGCCTCGCTGGAAAGTTCATGAACGGGAGCACGAGGTGTAGGGGAGGACGCGATTGCGACCGGCCGATCCCGAAGCGAAGCATCCTGAATGCGAGCCAGGGCAATTTCAAAGGCTGGAATCTGATAACAGACGATCTGACGATCCATAAATTTCCCACGGCCTGGTCCAAAAACCTCCGCTGGAGGATTTTTTCAGCAGGCCGTTAGTCACAATGGCGGATCAGTCCTACGACAATCCCTTGAATCTGGAAGTCGTCTTCGGGGGTCACAATAATCGGTTTCATCTCCGCGTTGGCGGGATGTAATTCGATTCGCCCTGATTTGCGATAGTACTTCTTGATCGTCCCTTCTTGATTGATCAAGGCCACCACCGTCTGCCCGTTGCGCGCCGTCGCCTGTTTATGCACGACCACGATATCCCCCGGCAGAATACCTTCCTCCCGCATGGACTCCCCCTTGATGCGCAAGGCGAAATTCTCACCGCTGCGCGCCATGGATGGGGGCACGTCCACCAACTCAGTCTGTAAAATCGGTTCAATGGGAACTCCTGCCGCGATAATGCCGACCATCGGAATGCGACTGGAGTCGGCCAGTTGCTTGAGCGCTATCTGCATGACCCCGGAGATCCGGCGAGTTCCGGCTTCGTACCTGGTAATCGTCATCCGGGTTGTTCCCAGTCTCGCTGCCAGTTGTTCTTGAGTCAGGCCGAGCTGCTCTCGTCTGATTTTTCTAAACTCAGCAGGTTTCATGGGGCACCACCTCGTTAATGTAACCAATGGTTACATACTGCTGTTGCCCTGTCAAGCCAAACATCACCCATCCTTTTCACTATTGAGAGGATTCGCAGACTTCTGCAAAGTGCCCCTCACAAACCGATCCTACCAACGTGCCTTCAAAATCCAATGCAGGTGGTGCAGGTGAGCATTGATCGGTGGGGCCTCCAGTCTTCCTTCATGGATGTTCACAAGGTCCGGCATGAAATCACCCCAAAGACTCGCCGTGCAATATTGGAGTCGATGGATGCGACGGGCGATCGTGCCGACGCTGCTCTGCGGTCAGCGAAGAAGGCCGTGTGGGTTATCGAACAGGGCCAGCGTCTCCCGATCGAAGCCCGAGCGGAACTGCTACTTGAAGATGGCGGAACGCTTTTCGTTGGCGGCACGCTGCCACGCGATCTTCCACTAGGGTACCATCGACTCCATCGGTCGCACCGCGCCCCCGAAACCACGCTGATCGTCACCCCAAGCCGCTGTTACCTTCCCAAGTCACTCCGAGCTTGGGGGTGGGCGATTCAGCTCTACGCCACGCGTTCGTCAAAGAGCTGGGGCATCGGCGATCTTGCTGACTTGCGCCGCCTTGGTGAATGGTCTGCACGGGAGCTCGGCGCCGAAATGCTGCTCCTGAATCCGCTCCGCGCGTCCGCCCCCGTGCTTCCTCAGGAGCCGAGCCCATACTTTCCGACCACCCGTCGGTTTTGGAACATCCTCTATCTCAAGATTGAGGAGGTTCCCGGTGCCAAGCAACCCAGCGCAGAGCTGCGTCAGCTGGCTGCGGCAGGGCAGGCGCTCAATAAAAAACGGCAGATTGATTACGACCGCGTCTTTCAGTTGAAAATGCGGGCGCTCGCTATATTGTGGACGCGATTTAGGGAAGAGCCCAACTTTGAACGGTACCGGCGGAGTCAAGGTGAAGGACTCACGAAGTTCGCGACATTTTGCGCGCTCGCGGAGCGGCATGGACGAAACTGGCGACGGTGGCCTTCCGGTTATCATGAACCCGACTCTTCACAGGTAAAGAAATTTCAAAAGGAAGAAGCAGACCGGGTGAGGTTCCATGAGTGGCTGCAATGGCTGATCGACGAGCAGGTCCGAAGAGCGGGCGGCGAGATGGGGCTGATGCATGATTTGCCCATTGGATTCGACCCCGGCGGTGCGGATGCCTGGGTCTGGCAAGACCTGCTCGCCAAAGATGCCACCGTGGGGGCTCCGCCTGATGAGTTCAGCGCGGACGGACAGAATTGGGGCTTGCCGCCCTTCGTACCCTACAAATTACGTGCGGCTGCCTATGAGCCGTTCATCGAGACGGTGCGTGCGACGTTACGACACGGGCGCGGACTGCGTATCGATCATGTGATGGGACTCTTTCGATTGTTCTGGATTCCAGAAGGAATGACGGCTAAGCAAGGCGCCTATGTCAACTATGCCGTCGAGGATCTGCTGGGAATTCTCGCGCTTGAAAGCCAGCGCGCACGAGCGGTCATTGTCGGCGAAGATCTTGGGACGGTCGAAGAGAGCATGCGAAAGCAACTCGCAAGACACCGGATTTTGTCATACCGTTTGCTCTGGTTCGAGAAGGTTCCGCCGAGTCAGTTTCCGGAGCTTGCGCTCGCCGCTGTCACAAATCATGACCTTCCCACCGTCAAAGGTCTCTGGACCGGGTCAGACCTTAAGGAGCAGCGGCGGCTGGCCCTCAAGCCAAACGAGGCGGGTCTTCAGGAAATGTATGACCGTCTGGGCACGATGACCAGGCTCAAAAAGAAAGCGCCGGCTGCCGAAGTTGTGGAGCGGACCTATCGCCTGCTGGGCACCGCGCCCTCGAGATTACTGATGGCGACGCTTGACGATGCGCTTACCGTGGAGGAGCGCCCAAATCTACCCGGCACCATCACCGAACGACCGAACTGGGCGCTGGCCCTTCCTCTCACGCTGGAATGTCTCGAAACCATCCCGCTTCCCCGGAAGATAGCCTCCGCTCTTAGACGACCTGCCCCTTCACGTCGGGTCACGCCGGCAAAACGACCGTCCAGACCCCGTAAAGCGCGTTGACCGAGCAGGCGTTTTAACCGCCTGTGAAAAACTTGCCTTCATCTTCTTCGAGCAGTACAGTCAATATATAACTTGAGGTGAGTGAGCGTCATGCCGACCGTGAAGATTCGAGCCCTTCCTCCGGGTCCCCGTGCCCGCGCCTTTCTCAAGCGAAGCGCGCGTTATGTCGCTCCCTCGGCTACTCCGGCCTACCCGCTGGTGGTGGAACGCGCCTCCGGTTGTCACGTGTGGGACGTCGACGGCAACTGCTTTCTCGACTTTACGGCGGGGATCGCCGTCAGCGCCGCCGGCCATGGCCACAAAGCGGTCGTCGGCGCGATTACCGCCCAGGCCCATCAATTAATCCATTTCTCGTTTGCCGATTTCTATTACCCGTCGTATATCCGCTTAGCGGAACGGCTTGCGGGGCTTGCCCCTGGACGGGACCCAAAACAGGTCTATCTTTGCAATTCGGGGGCGGAAGCGGTCGAGGCGGCTATCAAACTCGCCCGCCATGCCACGCGCCGCCCTTATATCTTAGCCTTCTATAACGCCTTTCATGGACGGACGCTTGGCGCGGTTTCGCTGACCGCGAGCAAGCCGCTTCAGCGGCGGGGCTTTGCGCCGTTGCTGCCTGGAGTCTTTCACACCCATTATCCCGATCCCTACCGCAGCCGCGGGCAGGATTCAGCGCGCGACTGCCTGGAACATATCGAAGAGGTCTTGTTCCGGACGGTACTGCCCGCCGAGGAGACGGCCGCGATCGTGTTGGAGCCCATTCAAGGCGAAGGAGGGGTGATTGTCCCCCCGGACGCGTTCCTCGTCGGCCTTCGGCGAATCTGTGACCGCTATGGCATCCTGATGGTGGATGACGAGGTGCAGGTGGGCATGGGACGCACCGGAAAGTTTTTTGCCATTGAACATACGAAAGTCGTGCCGGACATCATTTGCATGGCGAAAGCGCTCGGCGGAGGCCTGCCGCTCGGGGCTATTATCGCGCGGAAGAAAATCGTCTCCTGGGAAAAGGGGTCGCACACGTCCACCTTCGGCGGCAATCCGGTGGCGTGCGAGGCCGGCTTGGCGACGCTGGATGTCATCGAGAAAGAGGGGCTGATGCGGAATGCCGCGGAACAGGGCGTGTATATTCAGCAGCGCCTCCGGGCCCTCCAACGCCGCTTCCCTGGTATTGGCGATGTTCGCGGGCGGGGATTGATGATCGGCATAGAGTTTGTTCACAATCAAGAGACAAAAAAGCGTGCCGAGTCTGAAAGGAATCGCATCGTTCAGGACGCATTCCGTCGCGGGTTGTTGCTGCTGACGTGCGGACGAAACTCGATTCGGATCAGCCCGCCGCTCAATATCACGCGCGACGAGATTGATGAAGGCATGAAGCTGCTGGAAAGCGTATTGGGCCATCAAAAGCTGAGATGATTTACGAGAACTTCATCGACGGTAAATGGGTGGCGGCTGGGTCTGGAAAGACGTTTGATAGTCTGAATCCGGCCACCGGCGAATTGGTCGGGCGCTGCACTGACTCCGGGCTCGAAGAGGTCAATGCTGCTGTCAAGGCCGCGAAAAACGCCTTCGACTCCTGGCGCCGTACCCCCGCGCCCCGTCGCGGAGAGATCCTCTTTCGGGTCGCCGAGCATCTGATCAAGCACAAGGAGGAACTCGGGCGCGCGGTGACGTCTGAAATGGGCAAAGTGCTGACAGAAGGACGGGGCGATGTTCAGGAAGCCATCGACATGGCGTATTACATGGGGGCCGAGGGTCGCCGTCAATTCGGCCAGGTCGTGCCGTCCGAACTTCCTGATAAAGCCGCGCAGTGCATGCGGGAGCCGGTGGGTGTCGCGGGATTGATTACGCCCTGGAACTTTCCAATTGCGATCCCGTCATGGAAGATGTTTCCGGCCCTGATTCTCGGCAATACTGTTGTGCTGAAGCCTTCCCCCGACACCCCCATCTGCGCGGCGCGATTCGTCAAGGTCCTCGAGGACTGCGGTATACCACCGGGCGTGGTGAACCTCGTTTTGGGACAGAGTCCCCAGCTCGGGGAGTGGCTCGTCGGTCATGAAGACGTCGCCGTGATTTCGTTTACCGGGTCCACCCAGACCGGCGGAAAAGTGGCGGTGGAGGCGGCGCGTCGGTACAAGCGGGTCGCGCTCGAGATGGGGGGCAAGAATGCGATCATCGTGATGGAAGATGCCGATCTCGATCTTGCGGTGGATGGAATTGTTTGGAGCGCCTTTGGGACAACCGGGCAGCGCTGCACCGCTTGCAGTCGGCTGATCGTGCAACAACCCGCTAAGCAAGAGCTGATAAAGAAGCTCCTTGCGCGCATCGCCAAACTTCGAGTCGGCAATGGACTGGCACCGGACACCGATATGGGGCCGCTTGTCAATCAGACCCAGCTCCAACGTGTTCAGGAACGGGTTCGCCTCGCTGAGAAGGAAGGCGCGAAGCTGATCACAGGCGGCAAGCCGATTGCCTCAGGGGACTACGCCAAGGGTTTTTTTTACGAGCCGACGCTATTTGACGAGGTGACGCCGACGATGCAGCTTGCCCAGGAAGAAGTATTCGGGCCGGTGCTGGCTATTCTCACGGTCAAGGACCTTGACGAAGCGATCCGGATAAACAACCAGGTCAAGTACGGCCTCTCCACTTCCATCTATACCCAGGATATCAACCGCGCGTACCGGGCGATGAAAGATATCCAGACAGCGATTGTGTATGTGAACGCCGGCACGATCGGCAGCGAAGTGCACCTGCCGTTCGGCGGAATGCGGCAAACCGGCAATGGACATCGGGAGGCGGGACAGGCTGCGCTCGATACGTTCAGCGAATGGAAGACGATCTATGTTGACTACAGCGGGCGCTTGCAGCGAGCCCAGATTGATACGCATGACAAAGGTGCCCAATGAAAGCCGCACCTGAAACTCGGACAGACTCGAGAAAAGCGCTTGAAGAACTCTACCTCCGACTTGTGAAAGATTATCTGTCGCGAAACGCTGCGGCGCGAGTCCTTCAAGGGAAACTCGACGAAGCCGGCGCCGGCTTTTTGCCGGTCATTGATCATATTACGATCCGTACTATGGATATCGATCGCCGGGCGGAAGAGTTTGTGGAGTTGGGCTATACCTATGCGGATACGTTAACTTATGAAGACTGGTTTGCGAAGATCTATCGAACGGCCGGCTACCCTGCCTTATTTATTGATCAGGGCTATGCCGATGCGCGTGGGCAGTCGAGCATTATCCCGGGATGGGTGAAGCAGTTCGGCGACCAAACCCTCCATCATATAGCCGTCCGCGTCGAAGATATTGAACGAGCCATCGAACGCCTCCGAGCGACGGGAGTAAACTTCACCGGCGAGATCGTCGGGGCCAGAGGCGGGCTCCTCAGGCAGATCTTCACCGCCCCCGAACGCGTTGATGGCCAGTCTTTCTCGGTGCTTGAACTCACCGAACGCCATCAAGGGTTCCAGGGCTTTTCCCCTCCGCAGGCCGACGGGCTCATGAAGTCGACCGTTCTGAAAACCTGAAGCCTCGCGATGCCGCCGCTGGTACGGTATTAGCCCTTTTTTTTGCTCTCGGGCTTTGCCACCTCGATGACCTTGTTTTCCTCGTCCATCAATAAGATGATGAGTTCACCGGCCTGGACCTGGGCCAGCTTCTCCTGAGCAGCCTCCCGCACCTCGTACGATTCTTCTTTTCCATTCTCTTTTTTGATGCTGACCCGATTCATCTTGAGAGGTTTGACGACCGTGCCGACGATGCGCACATGAGCGCCTTTCGCCGGGGAAGTGGTCACTGCGCCTTTTGTGGCCTCGCTCTGCCTGCGTTCCAGCGCTTCCTCGCTTCCAAAGGTGGCATCCGCGATCTTGTTGGTTTCATCTAAGAAGAACAGCACCTTGCTGCCGACCGGCATTGCGGCGAGTTTACTTTTCGCCGGGGCTGTGACTTCATAGGATTCTTCCTTGCCGGTCTCCGTCCGGATCAGAGCCCGGTCCTGACCGACGATAAGCGGAGTCACCAATTCACCGCGGACCACTTTATGCTGGCTACCCCCGCCGACGGGATGGAAATCCACCGGAGCATTGTTATCATTCAGGGTGATTTCCAGGCGGTCTCCGGGTTTGATCTCCGGCAGCCCCTTGTCTTTGGCGATCTTCAATGAAAGAAAACGTGGCTGAAGCTCGCCTGTGTTCACTTTGATTTCTTCTCCGGCAATCGACTCGACCGTTCCAAAAATGACTCGGTGCTCTGGGAGGAGGTCCTTCTTATCGAGCTCCTTGCTTGGCCCGCTCGGACTTTCTGATGTCATTTCTTTTGAGGAATTTGCTCGGTTTGATGGCTCCGCTGCCCCACCTACGCCGAATGTTCCCGCTACGAGGGTAAGGCCGGCACATGTACACATGAGAATGAATCGTTGCGCGAAGTTTTTGATCTCTCCGTTCATGGTTTCACCTCTTGGTTATGAAAAATTATGCCCGATCTTGTTGTCTGGAGGACGGAACGATACGCTCCACAAAAATCTCTTTGGGGAGCCCCTCCGAGTCACCATTGTCGAGTTTAGCAAATAATTTATCGGGGAGAGCAATCTATTTCTTGCCGCAATACAGTGCTATTGAGGGGTATGGGAGTGCATGGCGGGCGAACCTCTTGCCGGCGGCATCCATCATTCTCCCTTGTCTATCACTGTTTCTTGCAGGGCGCGTAAAGAAATTCGTCCGCTTCTCCGGTGGTCGGATTAATGACCTGAAGTTTGTCTTTCTCCCGAGGATGCCGTTTAATCCAGCGGGATGAGCCTCCGATGGGCTGCCAGATGCGTTGCTGAATGCCTGTTTTCATGTCAATAAGCGCGCCGAAACGATAATATAGAACGTCCTGGGTCTTGTCCGGATTCATACTCCCCTGAATCAGGTAGTATCCGTAGACATCCTCTCCGGGGTCGCAGAGTTTCGTGCCGGGGGTGACCTCCACATACTCTCCTCTGTCCTCCCACAACGCGCCGGACAATAGTGGTGCACACAACGACAATATCAACACGGCCTGCCGGGTCTTGTTCATGATCGAACTGAAATGTATCGCAAGCCAGCGTCGGAGTCTATCTTTTGAGTCAGGATTCTTTGCCTGCAAACATTCAAAATACGCCGCGAATGCTGCCTTTAAAGGAAAGTGTCGAGGTTTTTTAAACCGATTCCTATCAATGGGATAATCCTATTGATTTTTGGATGTGCGCAATCGTAAAATAGCCGCGTTCACCGAACCCTCTAGACCGAACGCTCTAGGTAGGAATCTCCGGCCAGAATATATTTCACATGAACTGCAATCCTGTTGTGATTATCGTGCAAACAATTATGTCATGTTTTTAGGAGGCTAGGCCATGAAAGCTTCAATGTTTCGTCGTTTTTTTGTTCCTTCACTCATCTCATCCTTCGTCTTTGGCGGTTGGCTCTTCGCCGCCCCCTTGGCTATCGCGGCCGACGAGAACACTCAGAACGGACATGAGGCGCATACCGCTGCGAACCATGCCGCCATGGGCATGATCGATAACTCCAAAGAGCCCTGGGCGCAGAAGCTCATCGGGCAGACCATAGTGGAGAACGCGATCGAAGGCCGTCCCAATCGGGCCGCAATGGTGGAGATGCAGCACAACCGGCTGATGGACCAGATGGCCAAACAGGCCCAGGACGGAAAGATATCGAACACCGGCTTGTTCAACGGCATGTCCACCATGCACCAGTATGATGGCCAGGGCTATCTGTTGGCCTCCCAAAGTGCCGGCGAACCGGTGGGGACCTCCGGCGGACGCTGTCCCTCCACGGCGCCGGTCAAGAAGTACGACATTTCGGCCGTCAACGTAGAAATCACCCTGAATCAATGGCTCGATTATTATCCCGGCTACATGTACGTCCTCACGGAGAACCTGGAAAAAGTCCGCGAGGAAGAGGCCAAGAACAAGGCCGCCCGGGAGAATGAGAAGGATCAGTTCGATACTGGTGCCGTGAGCAACGGTCTTCAGGGTGACTATATCCAGCCTTTGGTGTTTCGAGGCAACCAGGGTGACTGTGTGAAGGTCACGTTGCGCAACGCCTTAGAGGGCGGCGAGGCGGTAAGCCTGCATATCCATGGTTCCAGCATGATTATCAGCGCCACCGGCAAGCCGGCAACCACCACGAATTCCGACGCCATCGTGGCCAAAGGCAAAAGCGTGGACATGGAATGGTACATCCATCCCAGCACACAAGAAGGCGGCCGGCAGTTTCATACCTATAGTAACGACCGTGAGCTGACGGTGATGGGCCTCTTCGGGACCTTCGTGGTCGAGCCACGCGGGTCGAAATATCTTGATCCCCTGGGCAAGGGGGAACCCACGGAGATGGCGAGCGGCTGGCAGGCGATCATCAAGAACGGCGCCGGACCGGATTTCCGGGAGTTCGTGATCATCTATCATGAAGTCGGTGATGAAGCGTTCCGCCCCGTCAATAAGAAGGGCGATTTTCTCCCTCAGCGGGATCCTCTCACCGATACCTATCGCCCAGGCGGCCGCGCGCTGAACTATCGCAGCGAGCCGTTCGGCATCAATCCGATGCACCAGCAGCACGAGTATTTCGGGTTCGAAGACGAATCGATGGGGTACAGCTCCTATACCTTTGGCGATGCACCGACCACTATTCCTCGTTCCTACCTTGGCGACCCTGCGAAGTACCGCTTGGTGCACGGCGGCTCCGAAGTTTTCCATTCGCACCATCCACACGGGGGCACGATCCGGTGGTTGCGCAGCCCGCGCTCCAGCGACGAGATGCCGTTGTGGTTCGCGGCGAAGAATGGGCCGGTCAAGTATCCGGTTGTCCGCACCAAATCAGATCGGGTGGACGTCCAGGTCATCGGTCCTTCGGAAACCTTCGATCTCGATACAGAATGCGGCTCTGGCTTGTGCCAGCAGCTGGCCGGAGACTTCCTGTTCCATTGCCACGTCGCGCACCACTACGTGTCCGGCATGTGGGGCTACTGGCGTGTCTATAACACGATGCAGGAGGGCGCTCTCCGTACCGATGTCATGCCCGATCTCCGCGAATTGCCCGACAGAGTAGGCCGCATGAAAGTCGGCGTGAGCTCGGACAAATTGATCGGCAAGACCTTGGACTGGTTTGGGAAGACGTTCCAGATCGTGGAAAAAGGCAAGTCCAACTGGAAGACCAACCCGGCGGTGGTCACGATCAAGGACTGGGTGGAGATGCAGCTTCCCAACCAGGGCCTGCCGGGCCACAAGACCGATGAAAAGCAGCAGATTCTTTCCTATGACGCCACGGTGATGGATTGGACCTGGAACGGCAAGACCGCGATGACCGAGAAGGAGAGCACGATCGCCAATCCCAGGTACAAACCGGAGAAACCCGGTGAGCGGCTGCCGTTCCTCTTCGAGCCGACCACCGGCAAGGTCTCGTGGCCGACCCTCAAGCCACATTTCGGCAAGCGCGTGATGTTTTCCCACGATCACAACCCCGCGCCCTGGCTGGAGATGATCCGCAAGAACGATGACGGCAGCCCCAGCCTAGATCCAGCCAGACCCGGCGAAAACGGCATCTGGAGCCTGTGTCCGCAGAATGCGGGGCGCAAGTATTACAACATACACTTTATTAAAGTTCCGATCGAGATCAGCAAGGCTCATGGAAAAGAAGAGTCGATCGTGGATAAAACTGGTCTGATCTACGTGCTCCACGAGGAGGAAGAGGCAGTCAGAAAGAATAATGACTTGAGGCTTCCGCTGGTGTTCCGCGCAAGCGTGTATGACTGCGTGGACTGGACATTGACCAGCGAATGGGAGGACGACGATTTCACAAACTTCCAGTCCTCGAAGATCAATATTCACCCCCACTTTATCCAGTTCGATAACCAATCGACGGATGGAGTGATCACGGGCATGTCGTATGAGCAGTCGGTGCGGCCATTCACGTTGCTGGACAAGAAGGAGAAGAAGGGCCTGCCGACGCCGATGAATTCGATCGTCACCGCGCCGGCGGGCAAAGGCAGCAAGAGTATCACGGTCAAGAATGCCGCGCAGTATCACGTGAAGACCTTGCTGCTGGTCGGCGTGAACAATGTGAAGGGAAACGAGATTCAGCGGATCGCGGCGATCAAGGGGAATACCATTACCTTTGAGAATCCTCTGAAGCATGACCATCCGAAGGGGGACATCGTCACCGTCGAATTTGTCCGCCAGCGTATCTGGGCCGACGCGGACGTGGGGACAGTTTTCTGGCACGATCATGCGTTCGGAGCGACCACCTGGCCACATGGCGGCTTTGGGACAATGGTCGTGGAACCGGCGGGATCCACCTATCATGATCCGAAGACCGGGAAGGAGATCCGGAGCGGCCCGATCGCCGACATCCACACGGTCGAACCGGTGGGTTATGGCGTCAACGGGAGCTTCCGCGAAATGGTGGTGCAGGTCCATGACACGGTGCCGCATACCGTGAACATCGTCACCGCCGGCAATCCCCCTGGGCAGCCGTTAGAGGTGGCGCTGGAAGGCGGCAAGACTGTGTCGTTCCAGATGCCCGAGAAGATTGCGATGACCCCGATGCCGTTCTTGAACGGCGGCACGCACACGACGGGGAGCGGATTAAACTTCCGTGCAGAGCCTATTGCCAAGCGGTTGGCAAACAATCCGGATAGTTCACAGATCTTTAGCAGCGTGGTGCATGGTGATCCTTCGACGCCGTTGCTCAGGGCCTATCTGGGCGATACGGTGGTCTTCCGCCTGCTGCATACCCTGATGAACGAGAGCATGGACTGGGTGCTCTCCGGCCATACGTTCTTGACCGAACGGTACGCGGGAGACGCGAACCGAAAGAACTCCATTCACATCGGTATTGCGGAGCGCTACGATCTGGTGGTTCCGCAGGCCGGCGGTCCGCAATTGATGGCGGGAGACTACCTGCATTTCAATGGACGCTCGTCCAAGCTGTCTGAAGGCGCGTGGGGCATCCTACGCGTGCTCGATAAGGAGACGCCCGATCTGAAGAAGCTGCCGGCCGGTTATACGGGCCGCAATGAGATTCCGGTTCAGGCGAAATCGGTCTGTCCGGACAATGCGCCGGTGAAGAGCTTTAACGTCATCGCCATAGATCGGGAGCTGAATTTCAATCCCAAGGCGCCGGATATGATTGAAGTCGACTTCGAGCGCAAGATCCAGGTGAAGAATCAGGAAGGCAAGATTTACGCGCTGGAGGACGAGGCTGAGAAAGTCGCGACAGGACTGCAACCGAGTCCCCTGACACTGCGTGTGAATGTCGGCGATTGCGTGAAGGTCAATCTCAAGAACAAGATGGCGAATAGCCGGGCCTCGTTCTCGGCCTTTTCGCTGGCGTTTGATCCAAAGGACTCGCTGGGCGCCAATGTGGGCAACAATGCGGGCGATCAAACGATCGCGCCCGGTGCAAGCCGCACCTACACCTACTATGCGCATCCGTTCAATGGAGAGATCACGTCCCTCGTGTGGGACTTCGGGAACGTGATGCTCAATCCACGCGATGGATTATATGGAGCGATTGTCGTGGGGCCGAAGGGCTCGAAGTATAGGGACCCCAAGACCGGCCAGGATCTGTCGATGAAGAACAGTTGGGTCGCCGATGTCATCGTGGACCGGACGCTGCCGGGCAATGAGAATAAGACCAATTACCGTGATGCGGCCTTATTCTTCCAGGATGAGGACAACATCATCGGGACCAGCTTCATGCCGTATGTACAAAATGTCGCCGGGCTGACCGGTGTCAACTACCGTTCAGAGCCCTACAAGGCGCGGGAAGAGCGGGGATGCGATCTTGGGCACATGTTCCAGCCGTGCAAAGTGGACAAGCCCGAGGATCCGTATACGCCGATTATTGAAGCCCATGCGGGGGATCCGGTGCGGTTGCATATCCTCGGGGCCAACAATGAGCAGAATCAGATCTTCGGCCTGGAAAAGCATGAATGGCCGATCGAGCCGTACATGAACGGTGCGGATCAGCTGAGCGCGGTGCAGTTTTCAGGCGCCGAAGTCCTGGACGTATTCATTGCCTCAGCGGGCGGTCCCTTCAAGATGCCCAGTGATTATGTCTGGGGCAATCAGCGCCTGCCCTATTCGCAGTCCGGACAGTGGGGGTATTTCCGGGTTCTTCCGGCAGGCGATCCCCGCGTGCTGCCGCTGTTAAAAGGCGACGTGGGTGTGCAGAAGGCGCAGGGGGACGCTGCTGGACAGGCTGTACCGACCGCGTTAAAATAGTTTGTGAGGACAGGGCGATAATACACGGGGGAGTCGCAGAGTCATGCGGCTCCCCCGTTTTGTTTTGATCAGGAATTAGTGAAATGGAGGTTCTGTTGACATGCGGGTAAGCAGGGTACGCGCAGCGATTCTGAGTGTTCCGTTCAGTCTTCTCTTCACGTTCTCCAGCGTCAGCGCCTATCAGGAAGTGGCGGTGACTGACGGCGGAATTATTACCGGGAAGGTCACATTAAAGGGAGGCAAACCGGTCCCGCGCGGTTTTAATCTGGTCACGTTTCCGGATCCGGTCTATTGCGGGCGGATTTCGAACGGCCGCGGATTCCGATTGCTCAAGGAGTTTACCGTGGCAGAGGATCGGGGAGTCAAGGATGTGGTGGTGATGCTGCTTGGTATCGACAAAGGCAAGCCATTTCCGTTCCAACCCCCGCAAATCGAAGCCAGAGATTGCCGATTCCTGCCTTTCGTGAACGTCGTGCGCAACCACGACAAGGTCTCGGTGGTGAATATGGACCCGGTGATGCACGATATCCAGGCCTATGAGACCTCCGAGTTGGGGCCGCGGGTCCTGTTCAATGTCCCCTTGCCGGTTAACCCCCACCATCCCAAGGCGGCGGGCGTTGATGCCGAATACCATCAGCATATTCCTGGCACTCCGATGACCCAGGAGATCCATATGACAAAGGGGCGGAGGATCTTCGTGATGCAGTGCGGGTTTCATTCCTATATGGAGACCTGGGGTATGGCGGTGGACAATCCTTACTATGCGCTCACGGATGCGGGAGGGCAGTTCACTATCAGCGACATCCCGCAGGGGACCTATAAGCTTGTTGCGTGGCACCCGCAGGAACGCTCGATTGTTGAGCGAGAAGTGACGATCTCGGCCAAAGGATCGGTGGTAGCCAATTTCGAGATGCTTGCGCGAGAAGGCGCCCGGGCAGGAATGGAGGCGGTGGAGAATCCTCATTTCGGTCTGGGAATTCTGGGTGACCGTGAGATCAAGCCCACGCTCGATCTGCAGCAGCCCTGACGGATCCTTCCGATCGAGTCACTATAGAAGTTGAGGTCATGATAAACAGAAAAATAAAAACAGGTGGGGCACTCACAGGCATCGTTCTTGGCGGGACCTTGGCGTGCGTCCTCATGGGTTCGTCCGGCGCATGGGCTGTCACTAGTGGAGGCAACGATGTGGCCGACATCGTTCCTGAATGGACCCCCGAAGGGCGGCAAGCCGCGGCGCGGCTTGCGAAGCTTCCTCCGAAGGACGACATGGTCCTCGTGCCGGGAGGACCGTTCCTAATGGGAAGCAATCGCCAAGTTGACCGGAACTCGTACATGCAGGAAATGCCCCAGCGGACTGTCGAGGTGGACGCCTTTGAGATTGATAAGTACGAGGTCACGACGGTGCAGTATTTGCGTTACGTGCTGGCCAACAACTTGCCGCCGCTGGTGGACTGGAAGTGGGGCGGGGTTTTTCAGGAGACAATGGCCAACCATCCGGTGATGCACGTGTCCTGGTTTGAAGCAGATGCGTACTGTAAATGGGCCGGTAAGCGATTGCCCACCTCGGCTGAATGGGAGAAGGCGGCCCGTGGCACCGATGGGCGCATCTATCCCTGGGGAAATCAGCCGGCCGGCTTATCCCGTGCAAATTTCGCGCGCACCGGACTCTCCGGGCCTGTGCGCGACCGACCCGAAAGGGTGCTCCTCTATCCACCGATTATTTCCGTCGATAAATATGAAAACGCCGTCAGCCCCTACGGAGTCTTTAACATGGCTGGGAATGTCGCCGAATGGACCGCCGACTGGTACGATCCCAGCTATTATAAATACGCGCCCAACACCAATCCCAAGGGCCCTCCGCACGGATCCCACAAGGCTTTTCGCGGGGGTGGGTGGGGTGATAGCTCACCATCCGTTCGCCCGGCCCAGCGCAACGGTGCCGATCCCAAGACCCGTATGAACTGGCTTGGCTTCCGATGCGCCCGCGATTCCGCCAGCGATCAGGGATCACTGGCTCCCACCCCGACCGCCAGTCCCACGCCGCCATGAGGCCTTTAGCCGGCCATGTCCGACCAATTCTTTTAGCTCTGTTTCTTGGCCTGATCGCTCACGGATCTGTCTGGGCATTGGAGTTCAGCGGCGATCAGATCATGAAATCAAACGGTAAGACCCATACGGCCAACATCTATTATCGGGATGATCGTTGGCGCCTCGAGCATCAAGATCCGGGGCCGGTAAATGTGACCATCGTTCGCAAGGACAAACAGGTGACGTGGCTATTGATCTCGCGTCTCAGGCATTTCAAAGAGATCCCGTACGATGCAGCCCAGGCGCCGCAGGTGCAGGAAACGCTCAACGGCGAGGTCTCACGGGAATCAATCGGCACGGAAACGTTGGATGGGCACCCGACGACGCTCTATGAAGTGAAGGTGAAGTCCGGCGAGGGGACAGACTCGTATTACCAATGGCTGGCCACAGATATCCACTTCCCCCTCAAACTGGCGCGAAAAGACGGCTCGTGGATGGTGGAGTACCGGCGTGTGCGAATCCGCCATCTGTCGGATTTTCTGTTTCAGCTTCCCATCAACTTTCAACCGCTCGAAGAGTTTGACTCTGGGAACGAAGGTCCAAAAACCAAGCCTGAGACCAAGATGTAACCCAATGTCAATGCTGAAACCGAGCGAAGCATCTCGCAATCTGATCCTTCGCTGGCGCTCAGGATGACAACTGGAATCAGGATGAAGCGGAGTGAACGTGAACTTTGTATTACGGCGCCGGCGAGGCGTCCATTGCGCAGCGAAACCCGAGGCTGTGATTACGGTTTTTGGGGTCGCTGCTGAGTCGATGGGCCGAGCGTAGCATTGGCGCCTCGGATTCCCACCCGGACCCGCGAATCACTTTTCGAGTGCCGCTAGATGGTCCTTGCGGATTGCGGGTCGGTCCATTCGCATAATAGTTCGGGTCGTACCAGTCCGCCACCCATTCCCACACATTCCCCTGAAGGTCCTGAACGCCTTCGGCGCTTGCGCCCTGAGGATGGCTGCCGACCGGCTCCAGACCAGCCCCGTTCCGCCATTGGTTCAGATAGTTGGCCAGGACGCGGGTCGGTTCGGTCTCGCCCCATGGAAACCGGCGTCCCTTCGGGCCGCGCGCGGCGCGCTCCCATTCCGCTTCGGTTGGGAGCCGTTTGCCGGTCCATGCGCAGTACGCGGCGGCGTCATACCAATCCACGTTCATGACCGGGTGATCCTGAAATGCCTGAGGCACGATTGATCCTTTCCACACCGTGAGCTTTGCGTCACGGGGATTTTCCGGAACGCGGTGGCCGGTCGCTTTGATGAACATGAAGTATCGAGCGTTCGTCACTTCATAGATATCAAGCGCGAAGGGATCAAGAAAAATTGTGCGCTGAGGATATTCATCCCGCCCGCCGTCCCGATTGCTGATCGATGTGCCCATCAAGAACTCGCCTTCAGGGAACACGACCATGGGCGTCCCATCTTTACCTGTCATTGTCAAATCGCCGGCTGCGGCGATTGCACCCACGAGCAGGCCGATGGCGAGCACGACGACAGATGATGCTGAAATTTGCATGAGCAAGATGTACCCAAGTTGCAGTCGCGGAGTCAAGATGCTTGAACTGCTCAGAAAGCGCATGGTATGCGTCAAAGAGAAGATGCCTATGAACCAGGTGTTTGCTCTACTCATCGGGCTGGTCCTGACCGCTCTGCCTCTGTTGAGTGTCGCTGCGGATGTGCTGTCGGAGGCAAGATCGGCGTATGACGAGAAGCAGTATGCTGAGGCCCTGAAGATTCTTGACCGACTGATCACTCCAGCCAGCAGCCCGACCGGAGCCTTGGATCTGCGCCTCAAGGTGTATCTAAAGCTCCGGCAGGCCGACAAGGCGCTCTCCGACTACGATCGTTTGTCAGAACAGCGCCCCCAGGAAGATGAGAAGCTCCTTCGAGAGCTCTGTGTCGGTGTCGTCGGCAGCTACGTGGGAGACATGCGCGAGCAGGTTCGGGGGGCGGCCGTCACGGCTCTTAAGGAGATGGGTGGAGCGGACACTGTCCCTCCGATGGAGGAGGCGCTCGCCGATTCTTCTGGACTTATTCGGGCGCTAGCCGTTGAGGCCATTGGCCGCGAAGCGGACGCAGATCGATCGATGCGGCTGCAAAAGCTTTTGAACGATCCCGCGGCCCTGGTACGGGCGGCGGTGCTCCGCGTGCTGGGCGAGGCGGGTGTCCGGAAGGCCGTTCCGGAGATCGAACGCGCTCTCACGGACGAGCAACCTCGGGTCAGGGCGGCCGCGGCAGTAGCCCTCGTCACCCTCGGTCGTCCCGAGGCCTTGAGCTCGGCACTCGAGGCGCTGAAGAACCCTAAGCCTGAGGAACGCGCGGCAGTGCTCCATATGCTCGGGCACCTCCATGATGCACGGGTGGTCGGTCCGCTTCTCGCTGCCCTCTCGGACCCGCAGCCTGTCGTTCGGGCCACTGCCGCAGGGATCCTGGCCGAACGTAAAGAGATGAAGGCCGTTGCACCGATTACCACGTTGCTGAAAGATTCGGTTCCGCTTGTGCGAGGGGTCGCGGCAATGTGTCTCTCCACATTGCAGGGTCCAAAGGCTGCGTCGCTCATTGAGCCCCTGCTGAGCGGGCCGGCCGGAGCCATGAACGCGGAGGCCGCCGCGGCGCTGCTCCCGTACCGGCCGGCTGCTGCCGAACCAGTGCTGCGAGCAATCATGCAGTCTCCTGATCCGGGCGTGCGTTCAGGACTCGCCAAAGCTCTTGGCCAGACGCGCAACCCGGCGGCGTTGCCGTTTCTGCTTGAGCTTATCAAAGACAGTACACCCCGTCCCCGCATCGTCGCGATTCGCTCTGTCGGCCATATTGGCACGAAACAACATGTCGCGGTCCTCAAGCCAATTCTGAATGATGCGGACATCGCTGTCCGGGTCACCGCAGCGGGCGCCATCGGCCGGCTACTGGTGAGCAACGGGGACAAGCAACGTTTCCGGTAAGACACCCAACCAGAGTGACGCTAAGCGGAAAAGTAGCCTGTCTCCATCTTCCGGAAAGCGCGCAGGCTTGCGACGGGTGCGACACTCAGGTAAAGTATCACCCTATGCCCGCAGAGATCCCCGTCATTCCAACCGAAGCCAGGCTGACCTATCCCCACGTCATGGACTCCCGCGAGATCCTGCGTAGAGAGATGGATAAGCGGAAGATCCCGATCAGCATCGGCAAGACCTGCCCGGTGAAGTGCACCTTTTGCTACGAGATCGATCACAGCTATCGGCAGACCGACGAGCCCGGGAAGACAACCCAGGAGGAGTGGAACTACATTCTTGACTATATCAGCACGAAGCCGACCCGGCCGAATGAGAACTGGGTCTGGGGCGGCAACGAATACATGGAATGGACTGATCTCTTTTTGCATCCAAAGGCGATGGAGTGGCTCGAAGATTTTCTCAGGTACACCGACAAGAGCGTCACCATGTTTACGGTCGGCTATGTCCATGTACCCAAGATCCATCAGTTGGCCGCCGCGTATCCGACTCGTCTTAATTTTGAGCTCTCCGTGATTACCCTTCATAAAGAGTATCGTAAGGCGCTCATGCCGCACGCCCCGTCGATTGCCCATTTGATGAAGGTCCTGGATGGTCCGGCGGTGACCTCCGCAAACTTCTATTCCTTTGATTCGCGTACGATGTCTGATGACGCCCAGACGATCTCCCGGCTCAATCCGAACGTGATTTTATGGATGGGCTGCCTCACACCATTGAAGGGAATGGACGAGAGCACGGTGAAAATCTGCCGGCAAGGAAAACAGACCCTTCCTGAGGAGGCGCAGCGAGTCTATGAGACCGGCATCCCTAACCCCACCACCATCCATACCGAACCGTATATCACGGCCCTTCTCAATCGCTACAAGATCATGACTCTTTTCGATAATCTCGAACTCGACAAGCGTGACACCGTCGTGATGGCGAAGAGTGTCTACAAGGTTCTCAGCATGTACCGAAAGAATCGCGCGCGCTTTCTCTATGTGCCCAATGCAACCCTGGGCGGCGACTCCGACTGCACGATTCTATTGACCTTCCAAGACATCCTCAAACGGCTCAACGGCGAGAAGGTGATCTATCTTCCGAAATGCATTATTGAAAGCCCGCGAGGAAACGATTGCGACATCAGCGGCATGAGCCTCGAGGAGTTCAAGGAGCGGACGAAGGTCAAAGTCAAAATTCTCGGCAAAGTCAATACCAAGGTGGCCGACAAGAAGCTGTGGGAGCACGGGTATCTGAGCAGCTATATTCGCGATTACCTCCATAACCCGGCCTCCAAGGAATTCGAGCGGATTCCGGTTCCGGCCTGACCAGAAAAAGGAGTAGCGTGCAGTACTGGGTCCGCGTCGTCCTCATTGACAAGGAAGAATTGCTGTATAACAACGTCGTGCGGCATACCATCAGCGACGACATGGAGATCCTGGAGATCGACACCCCCAAAGAGGTCATCATTGTCCCCATGCGGCAAATCAAGTACATTTCCTGCGATGCGAGCATTTTCCAAAAAAAGGAATAAGGAGGCCCATGTGATGACGGATACAGGTGTGACACCACAATGGACAGACTCAGTATTGTGGATGATCCTGGCAATGGTGCTGGTGCTTCCCGGCTGCGTCACCAAGGAGAGTTACACCCAGCAGGTCAATCGCACGACAAACCTACAAAGATTGCTTGCCGATGAGGAAAAGCACAGCGCGGACCTCAACTCGGAAGTGACGCGACTCAAGAACCAGGTGGGGGATTTAGAGGCGCAGAACAAACTGATTTCCGATCAACTCAAGGACGCGCGGACGCAGGTCGTACGCTCGCTGGAGGAAGTCGGGCGGCTGCAGGAAGAAGTCCAAAGTCACCGGGCGAGCGTGAGGTCCAAGCGCCAGGGGGTGGCGCCCGCGCCGACCGAACCGCCGGATCGCCTGGGGGAACTTCAATTTGAAACTCTCGGAGCCAACAAGCGACAGGCCAAACCTTCACGAGCAATGACGACCGAAAAGAACGGCGCCAGCTATCACGAGGTCCAGCGCGGAGACACGCTCTACAACATTTCCAAGCGCTACAAGACCGACGTGAAAACCCTCAAAGAGCTGAATGGTCTCACGAGCGACGAGATCCACCTGGGCGATCGGCTCATGGTCAGCGGAAAGTAAGAAACAACCGTACCCGGACATGTTTCTTGAGCGCCCGCATGCAAGAGCGCGGCGGCGATATTTTGAAGCTCTCGCCCGGACCATCCTGCACACTCATCAAGTCTTGCAACGAAAAGTTTCTTAACTAGTTTTACAATGGTAAGATACCTATAGCCTAGGAGCAGGCTGACTAGTGTTCTCTCGCGCCTTCCGCCCTTAAGAATCCAGCGCGATCGGTCTTTAGCCTCCGCTGCTCACGACAGCCCGTCCCTGTGTAAGACGCTTGTTCGGATCGGGCGAAGAGAGGAACAGGATGAGGACACGGTTAACATCTGCAGTGATAATCATGGGGGTAGCCCTCCTGACGGGCTGCGCATGGGTGCCCACGATGGTCAGCCGAGGGATAGATGCGGCAACCACGTTGGGCGAGCAGCGCTCATTCTATGCCACCGCAGAAGATTACAGCACGCGGTCGGAAATCGTGAGTAGGTTGGTGGATGAGAATCTCGGACTAGACGTGAGCACCGATGTTTACCAGGGACGGGTCATGCTGACGGGTTTGGTGAAAAGTGCCGCCAGTCGAAAGAAGGCTCAAGAACTCGCCCGGCAGGTGCCGGCGGTTCAGGAGATCTTCAACGATTTACAAATCACCGAGGAGGGGGGAATCCTCGGGACCCTCTCGGACCTCTCCATCGAGGCGAAGTTGAAGGTCCAGTTGGTAATGGCCGAGGGCGTGAGCTCCATCAACTACCGATGGCGCGTGAATAAGGGGATGGTCTACCTGCTTGGCATGGCGGAGAGTCCAGAGGAATTGGCGAATGTCGTCCGTATCGCCCGCGAGACGCAAGGAGTGCGCGAGGTCGTGATCCATGTCACGTCAGAAGAGGCTGATGAGTCGCAACGAGCGGTCGCTCCTACCGAGGTGAGCCTGACTCCCGGCAGTTCGGCTGCGCAAAGTACAACCGCCGATTTTCTCAGGGGCGAAGTGATGTCCGTCCATAATGGCGATAGTTTCGCTGTCTTGGTGGGGCCCAAGCTCATCACGGTTCGACTCATCGGGAGTGACGCATCGGACAGAATACAGTCGTCAAACGGCGGACAGGCACGCGAATTTCTGGGTGGTCTTGTGCGAGGCAAGATGGTCAGGCTTGAAACTGATGACAGTCGCCGGGATCACCAGAAACGTCTCCTGGCTTATGTTTACGTAGGCGATCTCTTCGTCAATCTTGAGTTGATCCGGCAGGGCCAGGCAGTCGTGCACACTGTGCCACCGAATATTGCGCATGTCGGGGAATACCGAAAGGCTCAACAAGAGGCTCGGGAGGCCGGCAGGGGACGCTGGGGTCCGAGCAGTCGCCAGACGTCCCTTCGGACTGCTCCTGCCGGAGACTGAAAAGACCTACTGGATGAGCAGTTTTTTCAAGCGAGGCACAACTTCGGACGGCGCGAGTTTCGTGACGGTTCCAGTGCGGCGCTCTTTCAACTCCACCTGACCCTGCGCCAGCCCTTTCTCGCCGATCACAATGTGATAGGGAATGCCAATCAGGTCGGCATCGTTAAATTTCACGCCCGGCCGCTCATCGCGGTCGTCCACCAGGACTTCGACGCCTGCTTGTTCCAGTTGCTCTTCCAGTTCGGTCACGGTTGCCTGCACTTTTCCCGATTTATCGGCAAGCGCGAGCATGTGGACATGAAACGGCGCAATCGACACCGGCCAGATGATGCCTTTGGCGTCGTGGTTCTGTTCGATGGAGGCCGCCGCTGTTCGGCCGATCCCGATCCCGTAGCAGCCCATGAATATGGTCTTTTCCTGGCCCTGCTGATCCAGATACGTCGCCTTCATCTTCTCGCTGTACTTGGTTCCCAGCTTGAAGACATGGCCAACCTCGATTCCGCGGACAACGCGCAGGGGTTGGGAACAGCGCGGGCATTGATCGCCCGTCAGGGCGTTGCGAAGATCTGCGTACTGGTCTGGATTAAAGTCGCGGCCGGGGCTTGCGTCGACCCAGTGCCGATCCGCGGCGTTTCCTCCGACGACGGCGTTGACCAGATTCTTCACTTCGAAGTCCGCGACAATGCGGGTATCGGAAAGACCAATCGGACCGGCGAATCCCACCGGCGCGCCGGTGAGTTTCTCAACTGTCGCCGGATCAGCCATGACCAACTCGGTGGCGCCGAGGACCTTCTTCAGTTTGATTTCGTTGACGGCATGATCGCCCCGCAATAGGACGGCCACCGCCTTTCCGTCCGCAAGGTAGATCAAGGTTTTGACCAGTTTTGCCGCAGGCAGGTTCAAGAATGCCGTCACGTCTTCCACCGTTTTATGCCCCGGCGTAGAAACCAGCTGTTTTACTCGAGCCGATTCGGATGCCGCCGGTGGCGGCCCGGCATTCAGTTCCGCCCGCTCGACATTAGCCGCATAGTTGCAGGCATCGCAGACCGCAATGCCTTCCTCACCGATGTCTGCGAGGACCATGAACTCGTGTGACGAGGTGCCCCCGATGAGACCCGTATCCGCTTCAACCGGGCGGAAATTCAAGCCGCACCGTGTAAAGATGGATACATAGGCGTCGTACATCTTGCGGTAGCTCTCGGTCGCGCCGGCCTCGTCCACATCGAAAGAATAGGCATCCTTCATGATAAACTCGCGGCCGCGCATGAGCCCGAAACGCGGACGGATTTCGTCGCGGAACTTGGTCTGGATCTGGTAGAAATTGGCGGGAAGCTGGCGGTAGGATCGGACTTCGCGCCGCACCAGGTCCGTAATCACTTCTTCGTGCGTGGGGCCAAGGCAGAAGTCCCGCTCATGACGGTCTTTGAGCCGGAACAGCTCCTTTCCGTAAAAGTCCCAACGGCCCGTTTCCTGCCACAATTCCGCCGGCGAAACAATCGGCATCAAGACTTCCTGGGCGCCGGATTTGTTCAATTCCTCGCGGACGATCTGCTCGACCTTGCGGATGATCCGCAGCCCCAGCGGAAGGTACGTGTAGATGCCGGCGGCCACTTTGCGGATCAGGCCGGCCCGCAACATCAGCCGGTGGCTGACAATTTCCGCCTCCCCCGGATCGTCCCTGAGGGTGGGAATCAGCAGGCGTGACTGACGCATTTACTTCGGCCAGACGTTCAGGATGTCATTTTTGAAGGCGTAGAGCATGAGGCAGACCAGCAGGAAGATGCCGATTTGTTGCGCGACCTCCCGGCTGCGGATACTGACCGGACGGCGCAGGATGGCCTCCAAGGTAAAGAACGCCAGATGCCCGCCGTCCAGGACGGGAACGGGGAGCAGATTCAGGACGCCCAGGTTGATGCTGAGCAGAGCAATCAGCAAAATGTAATTGGAAAATCCCTGGACCGCAGCGTCCCCGGAGATCTTGGCGATTGTCAGGGGCCCGCCGATGTTGTCGGGCGAAATTTCACGGGTGACCATTTTCACAAAGCCTTCGACCGTGAGCTTCGTGATGCCCCACGTCACATACAGACCATCGAGGGGCGCAAACAGTGGATTCTCACTCTTGAGGACGACGGTCTTGTCGGTCTTTGAAATGCCGATCTGGCCGATGTCGATTTCAATGCCCTCCGCCAACTTGTGTTTGTGATCGGCGGGGGTCACCATGAGAGTTTCCAACCGTCCGTCGCGCTCAATCACGACCGCAATCGGTTTGCCTGCCGTGCGTTTAAAAACTTCTGACATTTGATTCCAGGCGGCGATCCTTTTTTCGCCGATCTGGATGATCTTGTCCCCGGTTCGGATGCCCGCTGATTGAGCCGGCGAACCGGTCGAAACGGACTGCACAGTGGCATTCAGGTCGGTAAATGAGGGAATCGGCAGCGCGTGACCGAAGGCCAGCCAGGCCGTGTAGATCAGATAGGCCAACAGGATATTGAACACCGGGCCGGCGGCGACGATCGCAAATCGTTTATACAGGGGAGCGTGCGAAAAGGATCGTTTCTTGTCCGTCTCGCTGATATCCTCCCCGGTGTCTTCACCTAACATCTTGACATACCCACCGAGCGGGATAGCGGAGAGGAGATATTCCGTTTCACCGATCTGCCGGCCGACCAGCTTTGGTCCAAAACCAATGGAAAACTTGAGGACCTTCACGCCCATGCGCCTTGCGACCCAGAAGTGGCCAAATTCGTGGAAGGCCACCAGGGCGCCCAGCGCCAAGACAAAGGCAGCGACATAAAATGCGTAGTGTTGGACGGCTTGCATGAGGTTCAGTGTACCACAGTAGGAGGCGGCGAGAGAACCTCTATGATCCCGGTGGCGTGACTCCTCGCCCACGCGTCGGCCTGGAGAGCATCCTCGATGGTCAGGATCTCCGCGGACACATGCGCGTCCATCGTCCGGCGGATCGTGGCGGCTATACTCAAGAAGCCGATCTTGCGGTCTAAAAATGCCTGGACCGCGACCTCGTTCGCGGCATTCAAGACAGCCGGCATCGTGCCTCCGGTCTTCAGGGCTTCGTAGCCGAGCCGCAGGCAAGGGAACCGTTCATGATCCGGCTCGCAAAAGTTCAACTGCCCGATCTCCGCCAGATTGAGCGACGGCAGGTCGAGCGGCACGCGTTCCGGATAATTCATGGCGTATGCGATCGGTGTTCGCATATCCGGGAGGCCGAGTTGCGCGATCACGGACCGATCGGAATATTCGACGAGCGAGTGAATGATGCTTTCACGATGGATGAGGACTTCGATCTGAGAGGCGGGGATGTCGAAAAGCCATCGCGCTTCCACCACTTCCAGTCCTTTATTCATGAGCGTGGCCGAGTCGATGGTGATCTTAGGCCCCATCTTCCAGTTCGGATGCTGAAGCGCCTGCTCCGGCATGACATCCTTCATTTGCGCGGTCGTCATATTCCACAACGGCCCGCCCGAAGCGGTCAGGATCAGCCGGCGAATGTCGACCGCCCGGTGTCCCTCCATCGACTGGAACAAGGCGCTGTGCTCGCTGTCGACCGGGAAGATTCGAATGTGGGCCTTCCGGGCTTCCTCCTGCATGAGGCGGCCGGCCATGACCATCGGCTCCTTATTCGCAAGCGCGATCGACTTGCCGGCCTTGATGGCGGCGAGCGTTGGAAGGAGCCCGGCACCTCCGACAATCGCGGAGATCACGAGGTCTGCTTCAGGCATCGTGGCGGTCTCAACCAGGCCCTCGGCGCCGCTTACGACTTTGGTTCGAGACCCCGCGCAGCGTGAGCGCAGCTGTTTTGCTGCCGCAGCATCCGACATCGCCACCAGCGCCGGCTCAAATGTCCGTACCTGTTCTTCAAGCTTGTTGACGTTGGTCCCGGCCGTCAATCCGATCACCTGGAACTTGCCGGGAAACTTCGAGACAATGTCCAGTGTGTTGGTGCCGATCGAGCCGGTAGAGCCCAAAATCACGATCTTTTTCATTCGCCCCAGCCTCTTAGGGAGTTTTAATGATGAGGAGGTAATAGTAAAATGCGGGCGTTGTAAAGATCAAGCTGTCAATGCGATCGAGCATGCCGCCGTGTCCAGGAATCAGCCCCCCGGAATCCTTGACCCCGGCGCAGCGTTTTAATAGGGATTCGCAGAGATCGCCCAGAGGCGCGGCGATCCCCAACAGGAAGCCCACTCCAAGAGCATGAGTCAGGCTCAGGGAGGGCAGAAACCATGCCCGGCAGGCGCATGCCAGTGCAAGAGAGCCCACCAGTCCGCCAACGGCGCCTTCCCAGGTCTTCTTCGGGCTGGTCTCAGGCGCCATTTGATGTCGCCCCCACAGCGTTCCCGAATAGTAGGCGGCAATGTCGTTGCCCCAGGTGACGACAAAGAGAAAGAACACCAGGAAGACGCCCTCCTCGAACTGTCGGATGGAAATAAGGTGGCTCAGCAGCCACGCAATATACAACACACCGAACGCCAACACCGCGGAATCCGAAAGCACGGTTTTCTGATCCCGTCCTGCAAAAAGGTGGGCCAGGAGAATCACCGCGACCACGAAGCTGACGAGGGCACGTTCCAAGGGATACACGATGGGAGGAGCGGCAGCCGCGACGGTGACAAGGAGGCCGAGCGCGAGTCCTGCACCGATCGTAAGCGTCCATCTATCCGTAAAGTGCAGTCGATAGTATTCATACTGCGCAAGCAGAATCCCGACTGCTACAAAGGTAAAGAATGCGTACGCAGGAAGGAACCGGACCAGCAGGTAAAAACAGGGCAGAAATGCGACGGCTGAGTAGACCCTGCGACGATCGAAGGAGCGCGCGGCCTTCACCGATATCGCCTCGGCTTATGTCGAACTTTTGCCAAATGTGTCGGCCAGAGGCTCTTGGATCTGATCGCGCGTTTTGCCGAATCGACGTTCCCGGCGTTGGTAATCGAGAAGCGCGAGTAACGCCTCGCGTCGTCGAAAATCAGGCCAAAGAATCGGCGTGAAGTACATTTCGGTATACGCCAACTGCCAGAGCAGAAAGTTGCTGATGCGTGTTTCACCGCTGGTCCGGATAAGCAGGTCCGGGTCCGGCAAGCCGTGGGTGGAAAGATAGCCCTCTAAGAGACCTTCATCGACCTGGTCGGGATCAACGCGGCTTTGCCTCACATCAATGGCCAGCCTTCGTACCGCATCGACGATCTCGGACCGCCCGCCGTAGCTTAACGCGACCGTGAGATTCAGCTTGTCGCAGTGCTCCGTCTCCCGCTCCACCCTTTTCACCCATGCGAGGGCGGATTCTGGAAGGCTGTTCACCCGTCCGATGGCGCGAAACCGAGCCCCTTTCTCGATCAGGGCTTCCATCTCCATCTGGAGGTACCATTCCAGGAGCATCATGAGAGCATTGATCTCCCGGACCGGCCTCTTCCAGTTTTCCTGGGAGAAGGCATAGATGGTCAAGGAGCGGATGCCGAGCTCACCGCAGAGCGTCATCATTTCCCGGACCGACTTGATGCCTTCAGTGTGCCCCGCCATACGGGGAAGACCACGCAGGGCGGCCCAGCGCCCGTTACCGTCCATAATAATCGCGATGTGCTGCGGAAGCGTATCGGGATCCAGGAGCGCTTGCAGTTCCAACTCCGGCAGAAGCTCGAGTTCGGCGGCTGTGCTTTTGATTATGCCCACGGAGAGTCCAAAAATCGTGTAAATCGAGGCTAGGCACAGTGTAGCGATCGCATCCCTGATTGTCAAACATCGATCTCTCAATATGTACTCGTGGTCCAGCATGTAGAGTACGTATATATACTTGCATTATACTATAATAGTGTTTTCACGCAGGGAGAAGGAGGGGTTGTATCTGGTCGGTCAGATCAGCGACATTGCGGCCCGGTCAACTGGGCACCGATGCCTGATGGTAAAGGGATGGCACGGGCAATACTGGCAGCGGCTTTGAGTCTCGCATTGGCAGGTCTCGGTCATCTGTTTCTCGGGCAACGACGAGGAATCTGGTTTGCGATCCCGAGCCTGGCGTTGCTGTACCTTCATTTTGCCGGACTGTGGGAGTTTGCGGACGTGGCCTTTCTCGCCCTTGGTATCTTTTGCGCCTTTGACGCCTTTTCGTTCGCCCAGCGGGGGTATGGCATCATCTGACGCCGACAAACGGGCGCGGCTCATCCTCTACGACGCGTTCACCGCGCCGCGCAGACCAGTCATCATCACCGCAGACCTGCTCCAAAAGCGTTTTCTGCGCAACGTCGGTCTCGGCGGCGAACTGGTTGTGTTTCAGCACCAAGGCCGATCCATCGGTCAGGCCATGACCGGAGGCGATGGCCGCGCCGTCAAACATTTTGTCCCGACGGCCGTTGGATCGACACCTGTCTCTGCGCGTCTGGCTGACAACCGGCGCGTGGCCGCGGAAGCGGCGGCGGCGCATTTGTTTGTCTGGCCGCGCAGCCGCTCGCTGATCCTGATCTCGTTGCACGCGTTGACTCGGCATGTCCGAAAAATCGTGCCGGGTTCCCTCTTCTCGGACGCAGACGCCGCGCTTCCCGATCCAGAACCGGAAGCGGTGAAGATGCTGTCCGCGGTCGCGCGCCGCCACGAGCTGATCTATCTGATTTTGGCCGATCCCCTCCAGTTGCCTGGCATTTTGCAATGGGTTGCGGAGCATCGCATGCCCGCGGCTCCGGTCGTTCTTATGCGAGGGGACCAAGGCCTGGCGGACGAATGTGACCGCTTACGCCGCGAGGGATGGTCCGGCGTCAAGGGAGGTATTCCCAGCACTCCCGCGGAAGCCAAAATCTTTTTGGACCGAGGGACACGTGCGGTGGCTCCCCCTTTTCAAGAGAAATGGCCGGCGAAGACCGACCAAACCAAAAGCTGGGACGAGGTCACAAAGCGGCTGTTATCGGCGTGATCGGACGACGATGCCTTCTTGAAAGGAGCTCATGATACCAGTGACGCAATCATATTTTTGGCTTGCTTTGCTCCTGTCGCTGTCCCTGTCTGCTTCGGTGTCGGCACAGCTTCATCCCCATGAACATGCAACCGCACATGAGGCCGACGGTGCTTTGCGGTGGGAAGGTTCTCCTGACGGCATCGCCTATTCGGAATTCAACCACCGCATGGCGGCTGCTTGTGTGCTGCTGGTCGGATTGAGCGAGTTAGGCGCGGCTTATGCGCTTCGGTCCTTGGCCTGGACCCGATTCGTCTTGCCGACGGCGTTGCTTGTCGTAGGAGCCTATCTCTTCGGATGGAGCGATCATGAAGCCTGGCCTATTGGGTCACTCGGCATCGCCCAGACCTTCTTGGGCGGCGATCTGGAGATCGTGCAGCACAAGCTCTATGCCGTGCTTCTGTTGGGCATAGGAACTGTTGAAAGCTTCCGATGGTCAGGAAAGATCACCGCGTCGGCCTGGGCATGGCCGCTTCCGATGCTTGCCATATTCGGGGGCCTGCTTTTGTTTGTGCATGACCACGGCCATTACCCGGGCGGCCACGCCATCATGATGCACCACCGGATCATGGGAACGATTGCGATTACCGCCGGATCCTTACGGCTTGCCACATTGGTTAGGTTCGGGGGGCGTGGGTGGGCGAGCCATTGGATGTGGAGATTCGCCTGGCCGGGGCTCATCTTACTGTTGGGTCTGCAGTTACTATCGTATACGGAATAGCCTTCCCGGGGGTGCCGTTCGCATTGACCTTTAGGGGTCGCTTCGTTAAGATATTCTCTGTGAGGCACCCCTCCTTGTGATACGGCCCAAAACGACTTTCCGCTGCCGCCACTGTGGCTATCAATTCCCACGCCACCTCGGGCGGTGTCCAGAGTGCAAGAATTGGGACAGCATGCAGGAGGAACGGTCACCGGACCCCGGGAAGGGGCGCCCCAGGACGAATGACGGTCCAATGGGGCCGTTGGGCCTTGCAGAGATTCATTGCGGTGCTGAGAACCGTCTACGCACGGACATCGGCGAATTCGATCGTATCTTAGGGGGCGGGGTGGTGGCCGGGTCGGTGATCCTCGTCGGAGGAGATCCGGGCATCGGAAAAACCACGCTCCTCTTGCAGATTCTGCCTCGCCTCGCCAAAGGCTCCGAAAAAGTCCTGTATGTATCCGGCGAAGAGTCCCCGCGCCAGATTAAAATGCGGTGCGATCGTCTCAATATCGATTCCGAAGCCCTTTTGATCCTGCCCGAGACCAATCTCGAAGAAGTGTTGAAGGTGATCCGGGATGTGAACCCGTGCGCGGTGGTTCTGGATTCGATTCAAACTTCGTTTACAAGTCATCTGGCGTCGGCTCCCGGCAGCATCAGCCAGGTGCAGGAAGTGGCGGCTCAGTTGATGTTCTACGCCAAGCGAAGCGGAACCCCGGTCTTTTTGATCGGGCATGTGACCAAAGACGGCACGCTCGCCGGGCCCCGAACCTTGGAGCACATCGTCGATACGGTGCTCTATTTTGAGGGTGAGAAGAGTCACGCGTATCGGATTCTGCGCGCAGTGAAAAATCGCTTTGGGTCCACCAATGAGATCGGAGTCTTCGAAATGACCGATGCCGGTCTCGGCGAGGTCTCCAATCCCTCGGCCTGGTTTTTATCCGAACGTCCTCAGAAGAGCACCGGTTCCGTCGTGATTGCGTGTCTTGAAGGCACCCGGCCGATTCTGGTCGAACTGCAGGCGCTGGTGTCTCCGACAACCGTGGCCATGCCCCGACGGATGGCCAACGGCGTGGAAGCCAATCGGATTGCGCTGTTGATCGCTGTCATGGAGAAGCGGATGGGACTGCACCTGGCTGGGCAGGACGTGTACGTGAATGTCGTGGGCGGCCTGCAGATCGAAGAGCCGGCACTGGATCTGGGAATTGTCGCGGCCATTACCTCCAGTTTCCGTAATCGTCCGATCTCCCCGACGACCGTGGTCTTTGGTGAAGTTGGCCTCGGCGGTGAGATCCGCGCGGTCGGTCACGCGGAGACCCGACTTCGGGAAGCCGCCAAGATGGGTTTTCAGCGATGCCTTCTGCCGGAGAGAAACCTAACCAAGCTGGCGCCAATGCAGTCGTTGGAGCTGCTCGGAGTTGCGGAAGTCGGAGAGGCATTACATGCGGTGCTCAATTAAAGAAACGCGAGCCGAACGTACAGTGCGAACATGGCTTCTCGGCTTGTCCGCATGTGTGATCTTCTCAGCGGGGTGCGCGCGCGTCGCTCAGCCTCCTGTTGTGGCACCGGCCCCGCCCCCTCTGAGCGCGCAGGAATTGGCGGCGCGCCTTCAGGAGCGTGCAGCGGCGATCCAAACGCTGAGGGCGCAATTTTCCATTGAGGCGACTGGGAAAGAGATCAGGGGAACGCAGCGGATGGAAGTAGCGATGATTTATCAGCGCCCGGATCTCGTCCGCCTGCGGGCGTTTGCTCGTATCGGTCTTCCGATCTTCGATCTGACCCTCATCAACGATCGCTATCAGATGAAGATTCCGATGCAGGGAAAGTTTTTGACCGGCCGCGTGACGGATTTAGACCGCCAGGAGGGGATAGGCCCGTCGATCCTCTTAGGGGTACAGGCGATCCTCGGAAACCTGAATGGAACCACAGTGTCACCCACCGACAAGCTGACGCTTCGGGAGGCGGACGGCCAGTATGTGCTCGAGGTGATCCCTACGGTGCCGGGCATCGCGGGGGCGCGTCGTCTGTGGTTCGATCAGAGCACTCTGGAACTGGTTCGCCAAGAGTTTTTAGACTTATCAGGCCGGTCTCAGGCCACCATTCTCTTCCAGGATTATCGATCGGTGGGTTCGACCACGGCCGGCGCCAGAGGACAGGTCTTGCCGATTGTCCGCCCTTACCTCGTGCGAGCCGAGGATGCCAATGGGCGTGCCAAGCTGGTGCTGACGTTTCGAGAGATCGTTCCCAACCCGGAGCTGTCGCCTCAAGATTGGGGGAATCCGGGCAATGAACCTCTGGCCGCTATACCCGGCCGTCGAGAAGATGTGCCGATGCCGGCGGATCTCCAAACGCAACTCTACACAGAGGCGAACTGATGTGGGTGCTTGGAATCGAGACCGCAACCGCTTCGCAAAGCGTCGCGCTGTTGCATGATCAAGAAGTCTTGGCGGAAGCTTCGTGGTCCGGGACCGATACGCGAAGCGGGAAGCTTTTGCCGATGATTGATTCGGTGCTTCAAAAGGCGGGTCTTGTTCCACGCTCGATTGACCTGATTGCGGTATCGGTCGGACCCGGATCCTTTACCGGTGTGCGGGTTGGGCTTGCTACCGCGAAAGGTCTGGTCCTGGGGACGAATGCGCTCTTGGTCGGCGTGTCGACTTTGGAAGCCTTGGCGGCAGGATACGACGTGCTGCCGAACGGAACACTGTGTGCCCTGCTTCATGCCGGCCGCGGGGAGCTCTATGCGGCGCTCTACAGTCGCGGCGATTCCCAGCTCCAACCGATCTGCCCCGAGGCAGTGTTAAGTCCGGAGGCGGTTGCATCAATGGCATTGGCCCTGGTTCAAGGCGACATTCATCTGATCGGCGATGGAGTGGTTCGGTACCGTGATCGGCTGGAGGCGGCATTTCAAGGCCGCGGTCGCATCACCGAGCGGGGGCTGAGCGCCGTTCCGAGCGCCACGACGGTTGCGCGGCTCGCTTTTGGGCGAATGCAGGGGGCGTCCGCGGCGAAGGACATCATGCCGGTCTATCTACGGCGAGCCGAGGCCGAGTTGAACTGGGAGAAGGGTCTGGTGGGGTCTCCGCTATCGCGCCTTGCGAAGGCTGCCCGGTAAATCGGGAATCGCGGTGAAGGTGATGCCCATGCAAGAGAGCGATCTGGAGGAGGTGGTGGCCCTCGAGCAGCGTTCATTTACGGAACCATGGACACGCAAAATGTTTCTCGGGGAACTGCAGGGCAATCCGTTTTCAACAAACCTGGTCGCCAGAGCCGAGCATGCGGAGTGGAGCGAAGCCTCCGAGAGCATGCTGGCGGGCTATATCATGTTTTGGGTTGTGTTTGAAGAGCTACATCTCATGAATCTTGCTGTCCGTCCTGAGTTGCGCCGCCATGGGATCGCCAAACAGTTGGTAGGGCGGGCGCTGTCCACCGCTGCGGGGCAAGGGTCCCGCACGGCATTGCTGGAGGTGCGTGCCTCCAACGTCGCGGCGCAAGGGCTCTATGAGAGCTTCGGCTTTAAGCGCAAGGCTTTGCGCAGAGGATATTACGAGCATCCGCATGAGGATGCGGTGATCATGATTCTGGAGAAAGGAGGGGATATCATGCTGAGTGAAGACCCGACCGTTCTTGAATCAATTCGCAAGGAGCATGGCGAGTTCAAGTCGCTTGAGGAAACCCACCAACGGTTAGAAGACCAGCTCGCCGAGTTGGCTAAATTGCACATGTTGACTCCCGAAGAGGAGATCCGGAAAAAACACATTCAGTTTGAAAAACTTGCCGCGAAAGACAAGATGGCGGAGATCGTGCGGCAGTTTAAGCAGAACCGGCCGCTCTCGGCCGGTCGATCATAGATCGTTTTAGGTTCCCGTTCGTGCTGAGCCTGTCGAAGCATGAACGGATTGGTTATAACAGTCGCCCTTCGACAAGCCCTTCGGCATGGCTCAGGACAGGCTCAGGGCGAGCGAAATTGTAGGCGATCCAAGTATTCATTATGGCAGGGACACCGGTTCGGACGCCGCTGCAGCGGCATGTCTATTCCCTTAAGCGGCGGGTGTATTGGTGTGGGGCGACGTTCCTTGCAGCCTGCATCGTCACCTTCCCGTACTCCGACAAGATGATCGCCTGGCTGAAGAAGCCGTATCACCAAGACCTTATCTTTTATGCGCCGACGGAGGCGATATTTGCCTCCATCAAAGTGGCCTTGTTGGCAGGCCTCGTCCTGGCGATGCCCGTCATCCTGTATCATATCTGGAAGTTCCTCGCACCGGCTTTGCTGCCTGGTGAGCACCGGTTCATTTTTCCGTTTCTGGCGGTGGCTTTTGGGTTCTTTGCCCTGGGCGTGGCGTTTGCGAACTTTGTGATCGTGCCGCTGGCTCTTCAGTTCATGCTGCAGTTTGGGATCGACCGCTCGTTGGAGGCGGCATTGGGCGTAGGGTTCTACGTCGATTTCAATGTCAAATTTCTTATCACCTTTGGCCTGGCCTTCCAATTGCCGCTCGCGCTCACGCTCTTGTCGCGCTTGCGGGTCGTGACGCCTGAGCTGCTCGCGCATTATCGTCGATATGCGATCTTGGCCAATCTGATTCTTGCGGGGATCTTGACGCCGACCACTGACCTTTTTAATCTGCTCTTGATGGCCGTCCCGCTCATTTTGCTGTATGAGCTCGGCATTCTCAGTGCGAAGTTGTTCGGCCGGCCTCCGGCCCGCAACGTGATGGATCTGGAGATTGAATTACCGACGGGGACCGCCGGGAAGAGGGTATTATGACATGACGAGGGCGAGGAGTTGGGCACGAGCAGTTATTACGCTCCTTGCGGTCAGCGTCCTGATCGTCGGTGTCGCAGACGCGCAGGACGGGCGCCAGGGGGCCGTTTCGGGCTTTGGGGGGCTGGGATTTGTCAGCGTTCAGTCGCTGGCGCTCGGCGAAGCAGAACTCGTGTTCGCCGGAAGTTTCGGCAGCGGGATCTTTAAGAGCGAAGACGCAGGTAAGACCTGGCGGCCGGTCAACGAAGGATTAACCGATCCCTTTGTCTATGTGGTGACGGTGGCGCCGGACGGGACGGTCTTTGCCGGGACCCTGCGCGGAGGAATCTTCCGAAGCCATAATCAAGGAAAGAGCTGGGTACCGGTGAATACCGGTTTGGAGCGGCTGGAGACGCATGTCTTGGTGCACCACCAGGGGGCGCTGTATGCAGGGACCGGCTCCGGAGTGTACCGGTCGGCGAACGGAGGCACGAGCTGGGTGTCGGATAACGAGGGGTTGAAAAATCTTTTGATCCGGGCGCTGGCCATCGATACCGGCGGTTTCATGTATGCCGGGACGACGGGCATGGGCATTTATCGCAAGGACTTGAAGCATTCGAAATGGGTTCGCATTACCGCGACACAGTTATCCCATCCACGGGACCGGCTGCCGGAAAACTTCGTGCGTGCTCTCGTGGCCGATGAAACCGGCGGCCTGTATGCCGGCACTGCCGACAACGGCATCTACGTGAGCGGTGATCGGGGAGACTCCTGGCGGGTGTTGGGTAAAGGCATCGAGAATGCCTCGATTCGAGCGTTGGCGATCGGCGGAAGCTCCTGGTTTGCCGGCACCGGTCAGGGTATGTATCGCAGCGTTGATCGCGGCAAGACCTGGATTGCCGTAAACGAGGGTCTCAGTGAGCGCTCGGTTCAAGGGTTTGCCGTCGGCAAGGACGGCCTGGTGTATGCCGGCACGAGCGCCGGTATCTTCAAGACCGACGATCACGGCGCTCATTGGAGTCCGAGTAATCAGGGTCTCGACAGCACTCCGAGACTGCTCGGACCGGCACATTAGTCGTTGTACATGGAAAAGTTCGCGAAAAAAGATACCAGGGCGGTCATTTCAACCAAATACGGCGAGATCGAGCTGAAGTTGTATTTCGATGTCGCCCCACGGCATTGCGAGAGCTTTTTAAAATTGGCTGAGAACGGATTTTATAACGGAACGACATTTCACCGGGTGAGTCCGGCCGGGCTGAAGGTGGTCCAAGGCGGGGACCCCAACAGTAAAGGGACAAATCGCGGGACGCACGGTTTAGGCGGACCGGGGTATTCGGTGCCGGCCGAATTCAACAGCCGTCCGCACCGGCGGGGCACCCTCTCCATGGCGAGAGGAAACGATCCGAACAGCGCAGGGTCGCAGTTTTTCATCTGCGCCGATGATTGTGGATCACTGGACTGGCAGTACACCGTGTTCGGGGAGGTTGCCCGCGGCCTCGACACGGTGGATCAGATCCTCACTGTCAAGAAAGACGGAAACGACAATCCCTTGGACCGCATTGAAATGACCGTGACCGTAAAGCCCGGGCCATGAAAAAACGAAATCTTGCCATCGCGGGTGCGATCGCCGGGAGCGTGGCGCTTGGCATCATCTCATGCACGCCGTATGTCACGACCGTCCATCCTGTCGAAGATGAGATGATCGTCAAGCTGGTGGCCGATCCCACGGTGAATTACGATCATCCCGTGCGATTCACCGCGGAAGAGCTCACACGGATTCTTCAGCATGTCCAGATCGAATATAAGGCGGGCTGGCTTCAGAACTGGCTGGCCAAGCCCTCGAAACCGCTCCCGCTGTTTGATCCCGACTGGCTGCCGCGCGTGGTACCGGCCTTGGTCAAAGGCTTTGAGAAGGCCAACCGACATGACCGAATCGTGTTCTACGTTGCAGACCGCCGGTCGGATGTCCGGCGTGAGGTGACCGGTGGCTCGCTGTTCGTCGTCGGGCGGTTGATGCATATCGTCGTGTCCAATTTTAGAAATGGCGTGGATGTCGTTCCCGGCGTCCTCACCTATGATCGCGCAAATCCTGAGATCGCCGTGTCGCCCCAGCGATTCACGGTCACCTTCGATCGTCCGGAGGTTGTTGTCCATCAACATTCCGGACTTGTGGAGGGGCTCTTCGGGGCGGTGTCGCCGAGCGTCGTGGTCGATTATTGGCTCATCCTGAATAATGTCGGTCCCCAAGCAGGACGCGAACCTTCTCCCGGCTGATAACTGCGGGATGCAACGTAGAGCCTCAAGAAACCAAAGGATTTATGAAGGTAAAAATTTTTATTAATACCTCTTGTCTTTTCTCAGCGCCTCATGATACAAGTACGCCTCGCGGTACAATAAAAAACGGTGCAGTAGGGATCTGGTGTTGGTAAGGCCATCCTGAAGACGTTCCTTATCTCATCTTCGGTGCTTTGCTCAGTCCTGTCGTTCCTACTTCCATAGCTCGTACCCCAAACGGGAAGGCATAGTCATAAGAAATAGTCTATGGCGGGCCGTGTGCCTCACCAACGGCAACGCAAGCGCTCACGGCACAACAACCCGTGAGGACAGCACAGCAGCGAAATAGTTCTACGTTAACAAATAGTTAACATCAGGGTAATGACACGATAACGATATGGCCGTATTAGATAGGCTGCTCTGTACGATTCAGAGCTCACGGTTTGGATCATCGACATACCGTACTTTTTAAATTTTAACAAGCCAACCAAGAAAGGGTGGTGAGGAATGCAAGAGTCTTTTATCGCGTCTGCCGTGCGCACTCCTATCGGTAACTTAAACGGCGCTCTGAGTTCGGTGAGCGCAACGGAGCTGGGAAGCTGCGTGATCAAGGAAGCTGTGCGGCGAGCGGCGATCGAACCTCGCAAAATTGATGAAGTTCTTGTGGGCAACGTTCTGTCGGGAGGGCTTGGGCAAGCACCCGGCCGCCAAGCCGCCCTAGGCGCGGGTCTCCCCGATAGCGTCGATGCCACCACGATCAATAAAGTCTGTGGCTCGGGACTCAAGGCGGTCATGATGGCGACAGAGGCGATTCGCTCCGGTTCCGCTCAGGTGGTGGTGGCCGCTGGCATGGAGAACATGAGTCGCGCCCCTTATCTGTTGAACAAGGCGAGGTCCGGCTATCAGATGGGACACGGCGAGCTCATTGACAGCATTATTAAGGATGGCCTCTGGGATCCCTATGGCAATGCGCACATGGGCTCATACGCCGAGATCTGCGCCGCGAAATACGAATTCTCACGTGACGCCCAGGACGATTTTGCTGTTAGCAGCTACGCCAAGGCGCTCAAGGCCCAAAAAGAAGGGTGGTTTGCTGACGAGATCGTGCCGGTGGAAATCCCGACAAAGTCGCAGCCGCAGCTCGTCCTTGTGGATGAACGCCCGAAGCGCTTTGACGAAGGGAAGCTCAGAAAGCTGGCTCCTGCCTTCCAAGAGGGAGGGACCATCACCGCCGGAAATGCCTCAGGCGTCAATGACGGCGCGTCCGCGATGGTCATCGTCGCTGAGGATCGACTGCGGCCTCTGAATGTCACGCCGATGGCAAGAATCCTCGGCTTCAGCCAAAAGGCGTTGGCGCCCGAATGGTTTACGATTGCGCCGATCGACGCGATTCAGACCCTCCTCAGAAAATTAAAGCTGGAGGCGGACCAAATCGACCTGTACGAGATCAACGAAGCCTTCGCTGTTGTGACCATGGCGGCCATCAAAGAGCTGCGTCTGGACCCTGAGCGCGTCAATGTGCACGGTGGCGCGGTCGCCCTTGGCCATCCCATCGGAGCGAGTGGAGCCCGGATCCTGACCACTCTGATTTATGCATTGCAGCGCACGGGTGGGAAGCGGGGAATTGCAAGTTTGTGCATCGGAGGGGGCGGAGCCGTCGCTCTTGCCGTGGAACTCTGTTAGCGGCGAGAGGAGACTCATGATGGAGACACCAAAGAAAAAGCAGCGTGCGCAAGACTCGCCAAAGGGAAGGATCCCTGCTAACGAGAAGGCGCAGAAGCACGCGGTCCCGGCTGCAACAACCAGGCAATCGCATCCAGTGTCGGAAGCGATATCGGAAACGATAGAGAAGCCGCAAAGGCCAGCGGTTCCGGCTTCGGCCATCAGCCAATCGCATCGACTGTCGGAAGTGATACATGAACAACCAAGGAGGAGAGCAACAATGAATGAAGATCTGAACAAGACGGCGGAAGACATGCAAAAGACCGGCAAACAGACGGCTGAGGATCTGAAGAGGACCGGTGAAGAGTTCGCGAAAGCTGCAAGGGATTTTGACGTGAAAGGCATGAGCAAAATCTGGAAGCAGGGTTATCTCGGCGGGTTGGAGGCATTCTATCAATCTCAAGAGCAGAGCGAGCGGCTTTTGAAGGAAACCGTGAAACAGGGGATCAGTGGCTCTCAGCAAGTGTTCCAAGCGTATGAGAAATGGCTGGAGCAGATCCAGGGCCAGGCAGGTGCGGCATCGCCTTTCGTTGACTGGTCGCGGCAGATCGTGCGCGCCTTTCACAATAATGCCGATCCGTTCTTCAAGACCGCGGCCGACACGGCCGACCACGCATTCAATTACTATGAAAACGCCTTGGCCCGCCCCGCGCGAAAATACACGTTAGACTTACAGGCTAAAGTCATTGACACCGTGATCCCTGCCTGAACGGCGTTTTCCAAAGAGAGTAGGAGTTATCGTAGATGGGAACTATCATGAAAGATCGTGTCGTACTCGTCACCGGCGCGGTGGGGGGCATCGGACGGGCCATTTCCCTCCACTTGGCGCAAGAAGGAGCGACGCTTGCGCTGAACTACCTCGTTGAGCGAGATGAGGATGCGGAAGCCTTTCTGAAGGAACTCACGAGTCAGGGATACCGGGCGAGTCTCTATAAGGCCGATGTCTCACGTTATGACGAGGCAGTAGGCCTGGTCGAAAAGGTCAGCAAGGATTTCGGCAAGATCGATGTGCTGGTCAACAATGCGGGCATCACGATCGACAAGACGCTCAAGAACATGGGACCGGAGCAGTGGGATAAGGTCATTGCAGTGGACCTGTCCTCGGTCTTTCATTGTTCGCGGGCGGTGATCATACAGATGCTTGAGCGCGGCTACGGGCGGATCATCAACATCAGTTCTGTCGTCGGACAAAAAGGGAATTTTGGGCAGACCAATTACGCCGCGGCCAAAGCCGGAATCATCGGGTTCAGCAAGTCGTTGGCTCTGGAAACGGCCAGGAAGGGCATCACCGTCAATGCCATTGCGCCGGGGTTTGTGAAAACGCCGATGACCGGTCTCATTCCCAAAGATGTGATGGACAAGATCGTGGAGAGCATACCGGTCGGCCGGCTGGCGGAGCCCGCGGAAGTTGCCAGAGGGGTCGTCTTCTTGGCGGATGAGAAGTCCTCGTACATCACGGGGCAGGTGCTCAGCATAAACGGCGGATTTTATATGTAGTCAGGCAGCCCGAGTGGGCTGGTGCTTAGTGACACGAGGGGTAAAACTTACACAAAGGAGCTGAGAATGGAAACAATGGAATGGACCAAGCAATCAGAAGACATGTTGAAGAACTGGACCGACACTCAGAAGAAAATGTGGGATGAATGGACGAAAGCGATGCAAGGCTTCGGGAAGTCTCCTTCCACGGATGCATGGGAGAAGACCGTGGAAACGTGGAACCAAACAATCCAGAAGGTTCTGGATGGTCAGGTTGAAGGGGCGCGTCTCTGGGCCGAGAACGTCACGACAACCAAGGGCACGCCTCAGGAGATGACGGAATGGGCGAAGCAGGGCCAGGACATCATCACCCGCTGGACGGAGACTCAGAAGCAGCTTTGGGGACACTGGTTCGAGGTCGTCAAGAAGCTTGATGCCTCCAACATCCTGAACTGGCCTCGTGACGGCCAGAAATTCTTACAGAGCTGGCAGGAGACCATCCAGAAGGCACAGGATGCGCAGGCGGAATGGTTGCGGAACACGACTCAGGCGCGCAAGAAATCATAGACGCCTTGGCCGAGCAATAGGGATCTATTGGGGAGGGGACGCCGTGTATTGGACTGAACAGACTGAAGCGATGGTCAAAAGTTTGGCCGACACCCAGAAGCAGATGTGGGAAAACTGGTCGCATTTGGTGCCCGGCATTCCTTCCCCAACGTCCTCTCATTGGGCTGTGACACAGCAGCCGCCGCAAGCGGCAATCGAGGGCTTCAAGGCCTGGACTGCAGGGAGCGAGCACATCCTCAAAGATGTGGCTGAGCGACTGCGGACGACACAAGACCACATGCTGCGTTTTCTCGAGCTTTCACTCAGAGCGTGGACGGCAATCACTCCAAAGACAGCCTCGGGGGAGGACCGGCAAACAGCTCTTCAAAATTACATCGGCGGCTTGCGCCAGCAACTCCTTCAGTTTCCCCAAGAGACGCAGAAGGCCCTCTTAGATACCAATGAACTCTGGCGACTGTACCGTGAACAGTGGCAGGGGCTCATCCAGCCATGGGCGGAGTCGTTGCGCCAGGCCCCATGGCATTTCGGGCAGGCATCGACCGGCAACGGGTCCGCATTGATGGCGATGCCGAATCTTTACTGGGATGCGTTTGAGAAGACGTTCGGTCGCCTGCTTGAAAGCCCAAGCCTAGGCCTCACGCGCGAACTCAACCAGGACATGCTCAAAGGATTTGATGCGTGGCTGGATTATCGTCGGGCGACCTTTGAATACGAGGCGACACTGGGCGAAACATGGATGCACGCCTTCGAAGAGTTTATGCGACAGCTCGTGGCGTCAACTGAAAAGGGCGAAACCATTCCCAGTGTGAGGAAATTGCTCTATCTGTGGGTCGAGGTCGTGGACCGTATCTTTACGGACGTCTTTCGCTCGGAAGAGTACATTCGGATCCAAGGTCGTTTGGTCAATACGGCCACGGCGTACCGGCTTCGCGAACGTGAACTCGTGGATGCCTTCTTGAAGACCAGTCATCTCGCCTCGCGAAGCGAGCTGGATGAGTCCTACCGTAGAATCTATGAGCTTGGCAAGGACGTGAAGGAGCTCAAGAAAGCGCTGAAGGCGGTCAAAGCGGAATTTTCCGCTCAGGTCAACAATCAGACTGACGGGACAATATCCGCGGTCAAATCCGCGGTCAACAACCAGACTGACGGGACAATACCCGGCGACCTCCCGAAAGAAATCGCATGAGCGCGCCTCAAGTCCCTTCCGGAGAACAACAGCCACAGGAGTCCAAGATGATGCCGTTTTCTCTGCTCGATCCCCACGAGGCTGCGCGTGAACTGATCGACATCAACCAAAAGGTTCTCAAAGGGATTGAAAACCTCAGCCGCATCCGCGCGGAAGACATACAGGTCGGTGTAAGTCCCAAGGAAGAGATTTACCGCGAAGACAATCTTGTCCTGTATCACTTCACCCCGATGGTGGACCAGCCTTTCCGAGTTCCAGTCCTCATCGTATACGCCCTTGTCAACCGGCCCTACATGGTGGACCTGCAGGAAGACAGATCCTTGGTACGAAATCTCTTGAAACAGGGGATGGATGTCTACTTGATTGATTGGGGCTACCCCGCCAGGGCAGATCGTTTCTTGACGCTCGACGACTACATCAACGGCTATATCGACAACTGTGTAGATGTGGTCCGGGAGCGGCACGGCGCGGAGGGGATCAATATTCTCAGTGTTTGCCAGGGCGGCACCTTCAGCCTGTGCTATACCGCGCTCCATCCGGACAAAGTGAAAAATCTCATCACGATGGTGACGCCGGTGGATTTTCACGTCCAAGAGGGCGTGCCGAACTTATGGGCAGGATGCAACGGCGGCTCCCAGACCTTGAATATCGATGGTTTGGTGGATGCCTTCGGCAATATCCCAGGAGAGTTCATGAATCTCGGCTTCTTGATGCTGAAGCCCTTTCAGTTGGGCGTCGGCAAATATGTCGAAATGATCGACATCCTGGATAATGAAGAAAAGTTGCGCAACTTTCTCCGGATGGAAGAATGGATCTTCGACAGTCCCGACCAGGCCGGCGAAGCGTACAGGCAGTTTATGAAAGATTTCTACCAGGGCAATAAACTGATTAAAAAAGAGGTGAAGATCGGCGGAAAGCTGGTTGACCTCAGCAAGATCAAAGTGCCGGTGTTGAACGTCTACGCCGAGCAGGACCACCTGGTTCCGCCGCCCTCATCCATCGCGCTGGGCCAATATATTGGAAGCAGCGACTACACCTTGAAATCCTTTCCCGTCGGCCATATCGGCATGTACGTGAGCGGCAAGGTCCAGCGAGACCTCCCGCCCATGATCGTGCAATGGTTGAAAGAGCGAGGCTAGTTCTCGCGCTCTTCCCGCTCGACAATCACAGCTAATGCTTCGCCGCCGCCGATACACAGGCTTGCCAGCCCGCGCCGCGCGCCTCTGGCTTCCAAGGCATAGATCAATGTCGTCAGGATTCGCGCACCTGTCGCACCTATCGGATGGCCGAGGGCGACGGCTCCGCCGTTGACATTCACTTTTGCCGGGTCCAATTCCAGTTCCCGATTAATCGCGACTGCGACCGCCGAGAAGGCCTCGTTGATCTCGAAGAGATCAATATCGCCGGTCGAAAGCCCCGTCTGCTTCAAGACGCGCTTGATCGCTTCGATCGGTGCGAGCGTAAACCATTCCGGAGGCACCGCCGCGCCGGCGTATCCCGTAATGCGCGCGATCGGTCGAAGTCCGCGCTTGCGCGCTTCATCTTCCGCCATAATCACCAAGGCCGCGGCGCCGTCGTTGCAGGAAGGCGAGTTTCCGACGGTCAGGACCCCGTCCTCCTGAAACGCTGGTTTCAGGGAGCGCATTTTGCTGAGATCGGCTTTGTTCGGCTCTTCATCGTCGGTCACAAGCACCGGGGGGCCTTTGCGTTGCGGAACCTCTACCGGGACGATCTCGCGTTTGAAGGCGCCTGTCATGATCGCTTCTCGCGCGCGGCGATAGCTTTCCAGCGCGAGATCATCCGCCTCTGTTCGTGACAGGCCGTACTTCTTTGCGCAGAGTTCCCCGCCGTCCCCCATGTGAAAATTATTGTAAACGTCCCACAGCCCATCCTTAATCAGGCTGTCCGTCAGCTCACTGTGGCCGAGGCGATAGCCTTGTCTGCCTTTCTCCAACAGATACGGGGCCCGGGTCATATTTTCCATTCCGCCGGCTACGACAATTGCTGCCTTGCCCAGGCCGATTGCCTGCTCCGCCATGATGACGCTCATGAGACTGGAGCCGCAGACCTTATTCACTGTCGTGGCTCCGACAGAATAAGGGATGCCGGCGCCAATCGCCGCCTGCCGCGCGGGGGCCTGACCGAGTCCTGCCGCCAGCACACAGCCCATATAGACTTCGTCGACCTGCTCTCCGGATACGCCGACTCGCTTCAACGCTTCAGCCACTGCGATACTGCCCAACTTTGTCGCTGGCAGGTTGCTGAAGCCGCCGCCAAAGCTGCCCATCGGCGTCCGTACCGCACTCGTGATGACCGTGGGTTGTGCATTCATATCGTATTAAGCTCCTTTGTCTGAATGTCGTAGGCTTGGTTCATCACAGAACATTCTCCTCAAAGTAAGCACTCGGGCCGTCTCCTTCATTGCACTGTTTGGCTCAGGATGCAAGAAACTATTTACCCGGCTTACTAGGCCTCTATACTTCCAAAGTCCTGCCTCAAATCTCAAGTAGTAAAATCGGTCCAGCGCCTAGGCGGATAAAGAGACTCAAGATTTTACCATTACACGCGCTGCTTGCACTAGGAAGTGTCGTCTGCCGGCGAACTCTGACCTCTGATTAGGTAACGGCAGATGGAAGTTTTACGATGCCGAGCCAAAATTCCTCGATCGATCTAATCGCGGCCATAAATTTATCCCATTCTATTGATTTTGTAATGTAGCAATTGGCGTGCAGTGCATAGGACTTCTGGACGTCTTCCAGTGCTCTGGATGAGGTCAGAATGATGACCGGAATGCATTTTAGCTCCGGATCGCTTTTCACTTCCGCCAGGACCGCCCGCCCGTCCTTTTTCGGGAGGCTTAAGTCCAGAAGGATAATGTCGGGCCGCACTGCGTCCTCATAGCCAGGTTGCCGGCGCAGCATCGCCAATGCCTCTACGCCATCCATTGCCAACTGGAGGTTATGGTTCACTTTGGCTTTTTGTAACCCTTCTTTCATTAAATCAATATCCGCGAAGTTGTCGTCTACCAGCAATATCTCCACGGGCCGTCCTAATTCATGTGTGATCATGTCCGTTTCCTTTCGATGGGATGGAGAAGAAAAACGTGGAACCTTGGCCATATTGCGACTTCACCCAGATACGTCCACTGTGCCGTTCTATCACCTTCTTGCAGATCGCAAGACCAATACCTGTGCCGGGATACTCATGGCGCAGGTTTAAGCGCCTGAAGACCTCAAAGATTTGCTCCGAATAGTCCGGGTGGATGCCGATGCCGTTATCCCGGACCGAGAATACCCAGCCGTTGGTGTTCTCCGAAGTTTGCGGGGGGCGCTCGGCCGAAATGTGAATCTTCGGAGGCTCCCGGCTGAATTTGATGGCGTTGCCGATGAGGTTTTGAAAGACCTGACTCAACTGAGCGGGCACCGCGTCTATGGTCGGCAGCGTGTCATGGGTGATGGTCGCGCCGCTTGCCTGGATGGTGGTCTCTAAATTCTTTAGCGCGCTGGTCAAGACCTCTTCACAATCTACAGACATGGATGCTTTTTTGCTGGCATCGAAGAGCGAGTACGCGAGGATGTCTTGGATGAGTCTTTCCATTCGTCTTGCTCCATCAACGATATACGTAATGAAGTAATCGGCTTCAGGTCCCAGCTTTTCGGTATAGCGGGAAGCCAGGAGCTGAGTGTAGCTTGCCACCATGCGGAGAGGCTCTTGCATGTCATGGGAAGCGACATACGCAAACCGTTGAAGCTCTGCATTCGATCGGGCGAGTTCTTGAACGCGTTCGGCAAGCGACTCTTCGGCTTGCTTGCGGGCCGAGATGTCTCGGATAATGCCGCTAAAGAAACTTGATCCGGCGGTCTTCCACGCCGCGAGCGACAACTCCAGGGCGAACTCTGTTCCGTCTTTTTTCAGCCCGTGCAGTTCGATGGTCTTGCCGACCAGGGGCGATTCGCTGCCTTCACGCATCCGCTGCATTCCCTGTTGATGGGCGTCGCGATACCGATGCGGCATGAGCATTGTTAACGGCATGCCGATGACCTCTTTTTCCGGATAGCCGAAGATGGTTTCTGCGGACCGGTTCCAAGACAAAATGAGCCCGTTGCTGTCGGCGGACACGATGGCGTCATTCGCGGACTCGGCAAGGGATCGAAACCGTTCTTCGGAATGGCGGAGAGCTGCTTCTGTCTGCGTGTGCTCGGCGACTTGCCTGATCAGCGCCGCATTCGCTCCCTCGAGTTCTCCGGTTCGGTCCTTCACGCGCTGTTCGAGTTCCTCGTTGTACTTGAGGATCATAAGGGAAGCTCGCTTCCGTACGGTAATGTCGCTGAGGTACAGGGTGAGACCTTCCGCAGAAGGATACGCGCGGAATTCGAACCACTGCTCAAACGGAGCGTAGAAGTATTCAAAATCAACGGGGGTATTCTCCGTGATAGCCCTGTGACACTCCGTATAGAACGTCGAATTCACGAGTTCCGGAAACTCTTCCCACACGTTCTTACCGATGAGTTGTTGTCGCGTCCTCCTTGCCAACGTCGCGGCCTGGTCATTGAGATGCACATAGTTCCATTTGGAGTCCAAAATGATGAACCCATCGGTGATGCTTTCAAGCACCCCGCTGATTTTCTCTTGTGCTCTTCGGCTCGTCGCATTGAGGGTGCTGATGAAAAACGCCACGATCAGGAAGCTGACCAGGCCTGACAAGGACTCCCAATTCGGGAAGTCGAGCGAATACAGGGACGGCAGGAGGATGAGGGTGCCGCCCCAGCCGCCCACGACAATGCTGAGAATTGCCGGACCCAATCCCCCGTACCACGCGCTCATGGCCACCGCGGAAACAACCAGCATGAACATCGCGTGGTCCCTGAGCGTGGGAAGGACCAGCGTCAGGCTGAGCGCCAAGACCGTCACGAGGAAGGCGGTGCCGTAGCGTGCCCAGCGTGCAGGTTGACGATGGTAGGTATACCGCATTCGTCGAAAGTCAGTCGGCCAAGAGGACTCAGGGACCCTCGCGATAATGTACACAAATATACTTAATATTGCAACTTTAGGTGCAGAAGAAACGGCAGGATCTTTGAGATACCGGATTTGGAAGTGGGCGCGCCGCCGACTGCGGCTACGGGTATCTGGCTTCTATAATGCTGCGGAGGCCCCCCCGCGCTGTAAACTCACCCGTCACGACGGCGTGGACCGGCCGGCACGCGTGGACGAGGTCCTTCAAGATGCGGTTCACCGCATTTTCATAGAAGATACCCACATTGCGGTAAGCATGGATATACATCTTGAGAGACTTGAGTTCGATGCAGCGCTTATCGGGCGCATACACGATGCGAATGGTGCCGAAATCAGGAAGGCCGGTTTTGGGGCAGATGGCGGTGTACTCTGGAATGTCGATGGTGATCTGATAGTTCTTGAACTGGTTCGGCCAGGTTTCGATCTCTGGAAGCCGCGCCGCGATTCCGCTTTCAGCATGCTTATCGGTGTAGCCGCCCGCCGGGGATGGGGTTCTCTTTGCCGCGGCCGCCCGCTTCATACTCCGGTCATCCATTCGGTTTTTCCCATTTTCTCAAGATCAAAGTACATCACCACCCACGGGCACATCATGTCCGGGAAGACCTCGCAATAGCCGCCTTTTCGCACACCGCCGCAGGGCCCGTGACTCATAAACTTGGGACACTCGGCCTTTTCTGCGGCGCCTGGGATCGGAGGCCGATTGTGAATGCCGCCTGGGGTGCCGCAGCCGCCCGCCCCCGGCGGCACCTCACCACCCCATCCTGAAACCTGCTGCACCGGCCCTTCCTCAGCCTGTAGAGACAGATTCTTTTCTCCCGCAACAGGCTTTTGCTCCGCCGGTGGCGGAGAGCTCGATGGTTGCTCGTTTGGCTTGCCAGCGGTGGGTCGATCGCTCATCGCAATGAATCCATATAGCCGGCGATTGCATCGACTTGTAAGCGCGAGACGGCAATTTCGGGAGCGTGGATGACTTCGTCGCCGTCCCACACCACCGTGGGGCGGCTCTTGTGAGTGATGCCCGTGATATTGGCCAGCACCCGATGAATGTTGTCATTCACGCGGATGCTATTGGCTTTGATGGGCGCGGCCAATTTTCCGTTCTGAATCAGGAAGGAGTCTCCGACAACTGTACAAGTGAAATCGCCCGCGCGTAATCCGTTAATTGGGTAAGTGTACCATATCCTTCCGATATACAGGCCGTTTTCCACTCCGCGGAGGAGTTCATCCAGGGTCGTGTCGCGCCGCCCCTTGATAAAGACGTTCGTTGCCGCAATGGACGGCGGGACGTCAAAGCGCCGGCCGCCCCCGGACGAGGACCGAAAGCCGTTCCGCGGAATGAGCGCATGTTTCAGGTGTTCCGGCGCCTGGCCCAGTTTGTCTTTGGCTTCTGGATCGCTCACAAGCCGCTCCGTTTCATAAAAGCTCGAGAGCAGGCCCACCAACTCGCCGTCTTTAATAAGGTCTGTGCGACCTGTCGGTAAGCCTTCGCACGTGATCCCTTTGCTCCCGATCTGCCCGGGCAGCGCTCCATGATCATAGACGCTGACCATCTCATTGGCCACGAGTCGCCCGAGTTGCCCGTGAAACGCGGAGCTTCGATCGTAAAAGGCATCGGCGCTCAGACTGGGCAGGACTAGGTTATTGAACAGGTCCGCGACCGGCTGAGGCCCGAAAATGACCGGATACTCGCCGTCCGTAACCCGGACGCCGCCGACCGCGGCGACCGCATTTCGCGCAGCCTCGGCGCCGGCCTCGCCACGGAATTTATCAAGGTGCGTCGAGCAGGCGAAACCGGTCCCTTTTGCGTCTTCACGCTCCACCATGGCTGTGATAAAGGAAGCGATCAAGCTCGACTCGTCTGTTTGGATCTTCGGAAGCTGTGAGGATCCGATCGCGATGCGTTCCTGAAGAATCGTCACATCCCCGCCGACGATCAGGCCGAGATCACGCAGCCGCTGTTTTGCGGACACAAGCGTCTTGAGGGACGCGGTGGCCTCGAAGACCTCCAAGGCTTGGGTGAGGACCCGCCAGCCGACGTGTACAAGATCGGTATCGGTCATCTCCATCGTTGCCGGATCATGATACTTCAGCAGCGTCCGCCGTTCTGCGGAGGCAGTCGGAAGCCTTCTGAAGTGCGGGTCATGCAGGGCGATGCGACGGGCTTTCTCCAGCGCGGCCTTGACCCCGTCCAGCGAAAGATTGCCTGGCTCGCTACCCATGCCGATACGATGGCCCTTGGGATCGGTGAAGACGGCGCGGACGCTTAAGCCGTAGGATTCGATTGATTTTGGTTCTTCCAGCCCATTGGAGGGGATGTGGGAGACATAATTGAGGCGCGCTGTGAGGGTCGCATTATCGGCCACAAAGAGCTCCGCCTCATGAACGTCTTTTTGCCGATGAAGATAGCGTAGACCCTCCTCGGCTGTTTTTTTAAGCGTGGTGAGACTGACCATGGGAAGCCGTTACCGAAGTCCGGTGAGGCGAGCACGGCTACGCATCGTGGGGCCGCCGTTTCCGAGGCGACGGCTCTGCATCGGTTGACCTTTTCCGCACGTCGGGATCGGATACAGTCGGAAATCACGGCCGACCGCGTCCACCTTCATGAGATAATCTTTCGTATCGGCCATAATGCCGCCGCCTCGATAGAGCTGTCCGATCTGCCCGCGATTGATCTCATAGACCTTCTGAGC
>DASXSU010000128.1:0-16729 GCA_036505795.1 Nitrospirales bacterium | reverse complement strand
TGGGTTGAGTACTCATGTCAGATTCCCTTGATCAAAGCACATAGCACGTGATTAAAATTCTAGCGTACACCGCTGCCCGAAGTCATCAGCTGAGATAAACACCGCGTCATTTGTAGAAGCAGCTTGCAGAAGAGCCTCTTGTAATGCTTCCGCATCGTAGGCCGTTAAGCCCAGTATCTCCGAGAACATTCGCGCCTTGTGGCGACCGCGGGAATGCTCAGGGTTCAAGCAATAATCGCGTAATTTCCGCAGATCGACGTACGCTCTATCATGGTTCGGCAATTTCACCGCATTGGTTGGACACTTCACCCGTGCAGATGGTTGAAGAGTTAATGCCGAACGCCCACTATGGTGGAAAGGAGATCTCGTAGCGTGGTCAAATTAACAGCGGCAGTTCTCGTTGGACTTTTGATTTCCTTCCCTTGCGGTGCATTTGCCGAAGACATCCCCGCATCGCGGCTTTTCCTCAACAAAACGCAGGATGACCTCCAGGTGTTCCTGCCACAGGGCACACGGCTTCTCCACAATCCCGTCGAGATTGAGAAATTCTTGGAGGAATTGGATAGCGAGCCGCCGGATTGGCCTGAGATTCATGGCAATCATGAACACCCGGACGACGAGAGCCTTTTTGTCCTTAACCGAGAACGAGATCGCCTCCGAGCCGGCCGACAGGCGCTCTCGCAGCGGATCACCTTTCTCTGGGAAGGCTTGCTCTCGAGTTACGTACCGGATCAGTGCGGTTTCTTGGTTGCCGTAGGGCCTGAGATGATTGATACCACGTGGGGGATGGTACGTTTCAAACCCGAAAGCCTGCCTGCGGAGCTAATCGCAGTGCCCGCTCCCCGAGTCAGTAAATTTCTCCAGAAGAAACTGGCACAGGGGGACATCGTGAAACTGGCTGTAGCAATGACCGGCCATGTCGTCGCGAACGAAGCACTGATCTATGACTTCGCCCATGAAGACCGGGCTCAAGGGATGATCATGCCGATGGTGCGAGTGGAGCAGATCGACTATTTCCTAACAATCCCCTGATCGCTCCCCTCTGGTCACAACTTTGCTGATGGTTGAATCTTTGTATGCCTTCTCCAGAGCGCGAGCCCTGCTAACCCCGTCCCGAGCAGCAGCCACGTGGAGGGTTCGGGAATGGGCACTTGGGAAAACGTCAGATCTATGGAAGAGCTCGTGACAGAGCCGTTAATAGTGGCGCCCGCGGGGTGAGTGGTTTCGGCGCGAAGCTCGACGACTTCCAACATGTGTTGCGTAGGGACATCTGTTAAAAACACCCGGTTCTCATTTACAAGGCCGGCAGCACCGAACCCCACTACGGATTGCGCGGAAGCATTCACATTCGGTGGAAAGCCCGCTTGGGTTATGAGATTTACACTGCCTGAGCCGATACTACTGAACGAGAAGGCGTGGCGGACATCATGTATCAAGAACAGCGGGTCACTCACGGTGACGTCGAATTCAAGAAAGAATCTGAGGTCCCCCACAAAGTCGGCAACCGTCACGTCAACGTGAAAGGGACCTACAAGCCTGAGTCCATGCTCGCTACCTGGGTTTGTGAAACCTTGGATGTCGATGTTTCTTGGATCGGATGGAGAGACGGTGCTGACCGCAAGACTACTGACCGTGATATTGCTCAGTTTGAAATTACTAAATAACTTGTCACCCTCTGAAATCGTCCCATTTGTGTCAATGAGGGTTCCTAACGGTGTCGCTTGAACATGTGTAACTGGAAGCCCGAGAAGAGCACATACAATCATCAATAAGATAAAAAGACTTTTCATGGTTATCCCTCCCTTAACAAAGCGCCTGCTTCGTCAGAAACGCTCTCCCTTGAAAGGTCGTGCCCTGATCCTTGGCTCCGATATAAATCTACAATGCGCGCAGACATCCCCACAGGAAAATACGCAAAACTCGTTCCCATACGTAAGTGGGCGATTTTTAAACGGCAACCTTTTTTTCTTTAAGAAGCATGTAAGCTTTTCTTGACACTATTCGCGCCAATCACCAAAACAGTGTTGTCGTTCGTCAAGCAAGATGGGGAGCACGGTGGGGATGTTCGAGGACAGGAGCCGTCAGTTTAAGTTGAGAGCGAGCAGAAAAGCAGATCCTTCACGGAGTTTACCCTGAGGTCTAAGAGAGATGCTTCACTTCGTTCAGCATGACAAACGAAGCAGGACAACAGCAAGGGACTCAGGAGTGACAAAGAGAATCACCTTGGAGACTTTGCCTTTGGATGGATAACCAGAAGATACAGGTCGTTGACATTGGTGCCGGTGAGGCCGGTCTTGAGGTGGCCGCCAACGCGCTTGAAAAATGTATAGCTGTCATGTTCGGCAAGATAGCTGGCCGCATCACAACCTTTTCGTTTTCCGCGACTCACTGTCAGTCCATCCACCATTGCCCCTGCCGCATCCGTCGGGCCATCCCTGCCGTCTGTGCCCATGCCGACCAGCCAGACCCGAGCCGTTCCTTGCAAGGCCAACGCGGCAGCCAACGCGAATTCCTGGGCTCGTCCCCCGCGTCCGTTGCCTTCGACCTTAACGGTTAGTTCACCTCCGGCCATGACGACAAGCGGTCTTCGAAGTTTCGCATGTTGCAGGCTCCGCCCTATGTCTGCCATCCAGGTTCCTATTTGGGCGGCTTCTCCCGTTATGAATCCATCAACTGTGACAACGTCATACCCCATTTCTCTGGCAGCGCGCGCCCCGGCGTCGACGGCGATGCGACTATTGCCGATCAGCACGGAGTCGACACGCCTGAAGATTCGGCTACGCGGTTTGGGCGTTTCGTCCTGCCACCCCGCCATACCCTCCACCAGGTGAATGCGAACCCTGACCGGTATCCGTTGCCACAACCTGTATTCACGGATAATCCTGACGGCGTCTTGAAAGGTGGTGGGATCGGGCGCCGTCAGACCTGAACCGATGGTGCCAAGATCATCGCCGCCAACATCCGAAAGGATGAGCGTCAGGATATGCGCGCGAGTGCCTTGCGCTAACCTGCCGCCCTTGATTGCCGAGAGATGCTTGCGCACAGTGTTTATTTCAGCGATCGTCGCTCCGGAACGAAGCAATAAGCCGGTCGTCTTTTGTTTGTCGGCAAGCGTCAAGCCATCCGCGGGGAGTGGAAGGAGACTGGAGGCGCCGCCTGAAAGCAAAACAATCAAAAGATCGTTCGCGTCCAACGATCCTGCGATCTCCATGATGCGCCGCGCAGCGTGCAGCCCGCCTCGATCCGGAATGGGATGCCCCGCCCGTACAACCTGAATTTTTGACACCGCCGGGAGCTGATCATTTCCCGGCGCCGCGACCAGACCGCTGTCCATGTGCCGTCCGAGAACCTTCACCACGGCCTGCGCCATGGGCACTGCCGCTTTGCCGGCTCCTACAACGACGATTCGCCTTATCAGGCGAAGGTCATAGATGCGCGGGCCCGCGCAGAGAGAACGTCCCCTAAGTGAGACGGTGGCGAGAACGGTAGCGAAGGGATCAACGGCGTGTAAGGCTGCCGCTATAATACGGCGGAGCTCCGAGCGAACAGGTGAAGGAGGAAGAATCAGTGGGATGATTTGTCTGCCTTGATGCACACTGTGGGGCAATCTTCCACTCGGCGAGGAATCTTAATGCGATGCGAGCCTCGCGGCAAGTAATCCTTGCTGATCTCAGGATTGAGCAACTTCAGTTCCAGAAAGTAGGTGCCGTACTGCTCGGCCACGACCGACAAATGACGTTGCTTTTCGGTAATATTGAACGTGACGATCTCGGTGTTGAGCGGAGAGTACAGGTCACCCTTGACCAGACCCAGATATTTTTCCGGCTGCGAGAAGATCTCCTTGACGGCAATCACACGGGGGACATACCTCATGGTCTCGCTGACGTAGTGCAAACGCCAGTAATCCTTAATGTGCTGCTCGTGCATCGCCTTCATGACGCGGGATTCTCCGGCATTATAGGACGCCATGGCAAGGCTCCAATCCCCGAACATCTCATGGAGCTTCTTAAGGTACTTGATCGCCGCCTCCGTGGACAGTTCTAAATTACGACGATCGTCCTTCCAGATATTGTTCTCCAGCGAGAATAACTTGCCCGTCCTCGGGATAAATTGCCATGGGCCGGAGGCCTTGGCTTTGGAATAGGCGGCCGAGATACACTTGCTTTCGACCAGGAGGATATATTTCAAGTCATCCGGCATGCCCGCCTCTGCCAATTGACGCTCAGCCGGAGGAAAACACCGCCCCGTTCGCTTGGCGAGAATGATGCTGTCGCCTTCGTCTTCCAGGAAACGGTAGAACTCGTATTCGATGCGTTCCCGAACCTGCCACAGATGGATGGGCACCGGCTCTCCGGCGAAAGACATCTTGTCCGGCAGTCGGTAACTACTGAGGAATGGGCGCATTCGAGGGACCACGATCACCGGCAAGTCGGGAGGCAGTTGCGCGAGAGGCGGGGTCGCTGTGGTCTCCGGTACCAATGAAGGGGCCACAGGCGATTCGGTGATCAGCGGCGTCGCCCCGAGGATCGTAACACTGAGAGCAGCGATTGCAACAATACGAAAAGCCCCAGTCCTGTTGAGGCCGGCTAGGTACATCTAGTAATTCTACCAAGGGCACCCAGGATGAGCAAGCTTAATCACTGGTCAATTTGGTACAATTTTCTCAATGAACCGGCTCGCAGTACTCCAACAGACCATAATCGGCTGCCGTCAGTGCGAGCGGTTGGTGTCGCATCGACAGCAGATTGCGCAGACCAAGGTTCGCCGATTCCGTGACTGGGACTATTGGGCGAAGCCGCTGCCCGGCTTTGGGGACCCCAAAGCACGCCTCTTGATTGTCGGACTCGCCCCCGCCGCGCACGGAGGGAACCGCACGGGACGGATCTTTACCGGCGACCGAAGCGGCGATTGGCTCTACGGCGCGCTGCACCGATCTGGCTTCGCGAGTCGTCCCGACTCAGTCGCACCGGGAGATGGCATGCGCCTGATGGACTGTTTTATCACGGCCACGGTCAAATGCGCGCCGCCGGACAATAAGCCGTTACCGGAAGAATTTCTTCGCTGTCGACCCTATCTGCTGGAAGAGCTGAAGCTATTCAGGCAGGTTCGAGTCGTCATCGCGCTCGGAAAAATCGCTTTCGACGGGTACTTCGCCGCCTGCCGGGAACTGGGCCGGCCGATCCCGAAACCACGTCCCGCGTTCGGCCACGCGCGCGTCCATGAGCTCCCGTGGGGCGTCACCCTGATCGCCTCGTACCATCCGTCGCAGCAGAACACCTTTACCGGCAAACTTACCATTCCGATGTTTGATGCTATCTTTGATACGGCAAAAAAGCTGCTGGCCAAGAGCGGGGCAGCCTAGATGCTTCGCTTCACTCAGCATGACAGCCAAGAAATTGTCATTCTGACCGCTGCCACCTTGTCATTCTGAGCAGAGCGAAGAATCTACTCCGAGATGGTTAGACCCTTCGCGCCGCTCAGGATGACAGGCTTGCTCAGGGTGACAAGCTCCTGCAAGTCCTATTTAGAAACTGGGGATGCTGCCAACGCCTTCAACCGCGACTCGTAATCCGCTGCCAAATCCTTCGAGCCATTTGCTTTGGCTAACTGGCTGAGGCGCTTTAAGATTGCAGCAGCGCTCTGGGTGTTCTTGAGCGCCACAAATGCTCCATAGGCACGCTCATAATAGCTGATCGCGTCTTCCGAGCGGTTCTCCAGTTCAGCGAGCTGCCCCAACCGGCGCAGGTCCGCGCCAACGGCTTCCGGCTGTCCAAGTTCCTTATCAAGATTGAGCGCCTGCTCGAAGTATCCACGCGCCTCGCTCAATTGTCCCTGCTCTTGAAGTACCGCACCTAGATTAGTCCAGTTGCTGGCCAATGACCGCCGCTCTGCGAGTTCTGTATTCAGAGCCATCGCTTGTCGAAAGGTCTGTTGCGCCTCTGCCAACTGCCGTTGCCCTTGTTGGATGAGTCCGATATTGTTCAGGACGATCGCCTCCGTTTTACGATCCTTCAATTCTCGCGCGAGCAGAAGTGCTTGATTATAGGATGCCATGGCGGCTTCAGAATCCCCGAGAAGCTGAGCGGCTTGCCCCACATAGGCCAGGCTTATGGCCTGCAATGGCTTATCATCCAGCTCATGGGCAATCCCAAGCGCTTTTTGGTGAAACGCAGCGGCATCTGCCGGGTGCCCTTGCCGTCCTGCAATACCGCCCAGGTCATTCAACGTATCCGCAACCATCCGGCGATCGTCAACCCCTTCCGCGATCCTAAGGACCTGTGCAAAGATCGTTGCGGCGCGACCGACATCGCCTACCGTGAGTGCCCGATACGCTTTCTCTCGAAGTTGCTGAGCCTGCAGGACGAGCGGGGAAGCGGGGGTGCTGGGCACCGTTTGTTTTCCGGAGCAGCCTCCGCAGACGAACGCAAGGACAAGCATCCAGGCAACACGCTTCATTCCTGGGGCAACTCGTCCGCGCGCAAGCTTCGCAGCCCGGAGGTCCCGTCGGCAGTACCTTCAACCCGGGCAGCGCGCCCCCTGGCCGCGAACACGCTAATAGGGAAGGTCTTCTTGGCCCCGGCCAAAATCTCGTTCACGTCCTCCATTGTCCCTTGGGCCGATTGGATCAGAGGCGGCACACCTTCATGCATCAGCCCCTTCAGATCTTCCGTCGCGCCCTTTACATCATCCAGCATGGGAGGCAGCTTCGCTGTAGACGCTTTCACATCCTCCACAACATCGCCGACGCGATTCAGGGTCTTCCGGATGTTTGATGTGAGTGCGGGCACCTCTGTCGAGATGTTCTGAGTCGCGCGTTTGATTGTCGCGCTCGTGTCGCGGACATTGTTCATTACTTCCGGCAGCCCCGCCGACGCCTCCTCAACATGCGTGAGCGCCGCATGGCCAGTCTTAACTGTCGACTGCACGTCTTGGGCAATTCCATCGACTTTTGCAAGCGTCTGTTTTACGGTATCAAGCATCTCTTTCGCCTCCGCCGTGAGGTCGAGCGGCTCATCGGATTCAATGTGCCCGCCGTCGGCGACGATAGGCTCGCTTTTACTTCCAGGGGTAATCTCGATCTGCGGGTCGCCGATCAGGCCGCCGGACTTCTCAACTCTGGCCATGGAGTTCGCGCGTATCTTGTCCTGATACTTCTTTAACAGCTTGAGCTTGAACCGGGCATTATTCTGATCTGTAAACTCAATACTATCGATCCGGCCCACTTGAAGCCCCAACAGCGTCACCGGATACCCGACCCTCAGGCCAAAGCCCTCACTGAAGACCGTGCTGATCTCATACTTTTGTTCAAAGAGATCCTGATTATTTCCGACGACGAACAGAACGCCGCCGAGGATCAGCGCCGGCAACAGAACAAACCATCCGACGATCTGATGAATCCGAGCTTGAGAGATACGATGGGCGTAATGCATCATCTCACCTCATAAGATGTTGTCTTCTTTCAAACACCAAATAACTCCTGGACCGCCGGATCCTTGATCTGAACGACCTCCGCAGGACGGGCATCAGCAACGAACCGGCCGTTCCGAAAGAAAAGCAGACGATCCAATACTTCGAACAGCTTGGTGGCCGCGCCTGCGGATGTGATCAAGGTTGTTTTTCCTGCAACGCGCATCCTCTCGAAGAAACCTCGAAGACGGACCAATCCGGTAGCGTCCAGCCCGAGCAGCATGTCATCGAGGAAAAGAATTTCGGGGTCCAGGATTTCGGCTCGCGCAAGAGCGACGAACCTGGCATCTCCCAACATCAACTCCGCCGGAAACTGCTCGCGCAGATGCTCGACGTTCCATTCTCGCAGGGCAGCCATCACCTTGTCTTGGATCTCCGGTTCGGAGAGAACCGTGTGATAACGCAAGGGCAAAGCCACATTATTGAAGACGTTCATATTACTCAACAACCCAGGTCGATCGAAGACGACGCCGACCCGGCGGCGAAGATCGATATATTCTGTCTCTGCAGCAAGTGCCGGATTGACGCCCAAGAGCCTGATCATGCCGGTCAGCGGTGCCTCCAGGCCGGCGGCCAATCGCAGGGCGAGGCTCTTCCCCGAATTATTGCCGCCGACTAGGGCCACCAGTTCGCCGTGCCGCACCAGCAGGCTAACATCGTCTACTCTATGGCCTTCCCGAAGGAAGGCCGACACCTTGTCGAGTTGGAGTACCGGCTCGCCCTTTGTCATGAATAAAATCCTACCGTTACGAGTAGGTCCAGCACCAAGCAAATGGTCACGGTGTAGAGCATGGCTCGTGTGGTTTGCTGCGGCACTTCAGTGGTAGCTCCCAGTACGGACAGTCCATGATGGCTGCAAATCAGGGCAATAGTAAAGCCGAACAGTACTGCCTTGATGACAGTGATTAGCAGATCCGCTAGAGACAAAGACGACCCTATATCGTGTATGTAGACCCCAAATGGGATGGTCAGCTGTGTTTTTGCGACAAGAAAGCCGCCTATCACCGCAACGACATCGAAATATACGGTGAGGCATACCATGGCCACGACGACGCCTACGAGACGGGGCATCACAATGAATCGGATAAGGCTGATGCCCATCGCGTCCAGCGCGCTGATTTCCTGGCCAACCCGCATATTGCCGAGCTCTATGGCAATCGCGCTTCCTGACCGCCACACCACGATGAACGCCGTGATGAGCGGTCCGATCTCGCGGACAATCGTCAGGACGATAATGTGAGCGAGGAGAGCGCCGGCCCCGATGCGAGGGAGAGTGGTCCCGGCCTGGATGATAACGAGCACACCGAACAGGAGCGCGATGAGGCTGACCGCCGGGAGAGCGTCAACTCCCGTGAAAAGGACTTGGCGGGCAATGACTCGGTAGGCTTCGCCCCGGCCCCGAGGCGAGCGAGAAACCAGCTCCTTGATTGCAAGGTACCCTAGATAGAGGACTTCCGAGGCGTAGGCGACGCCTGCGGACGTCTTTCTTCCAATCCAGCCAACCACCGCGCATGGCGCCCGGGGCTAAGTTTTGGGGAGGTTCTGTTTTTCCCAGTCCGACAGGAATTTCTTGAGCCCGCTATCCGTCAACGGATGTTGAACGAGCTGTTTGAAGACAGTAAACGGCATCGTACAGATGTCCCCGCCGATCTTCGCGGCCTCCACGACATGCTGGGGACCTCTGACGCTCGCAACCAAGACCTTGGTCTTGTACTGATAGTTTCGGAAAATGGTGACGATGTCTCGGATCAATTCCATCCCATTGTGGCTGATATCATCCAGGCGTCCGATAAAAGGGCTTACACACCAGGCCCCGGCCTTGGCCGCGAGAAGGGCCTGATTCGGAGAGAAGCAGAGGGTCACATTGACGCGGATCCCCTGTGACGTCAAGGCCTTGCATGCTTTTAATCCTTCCGGGATCAATGGAACTTTGACGACGATGTTCTTGTGAACCGACGCAAGGTCCTTGCCTTCTTTCACCATGGCTTCCGCTTCGATGCTCACCACCTCAGCGCTGATCGGTCCATCAACAATGGCACAAATCTCTTTCAACAGATCTTTAAAGCTGCGGCCTTCTTTGGCGACTAATGAGGGATTCGTGGTAATCCCATCAAGCACTCCCCAGCTGGCCGCTTCTTTAATCTCTTTCGTGTTTCCGGTGTCTAAGAAAATCAGCATGGGTGCCACCTCCAGGATAGGAACCAACATTGCAATACTGTCGTCTTATTGTACAGTATTTAGTTAATCCGGGTTAGGATTAAAGTACACTTGAGGAAGATTCACACAAGGGGGTAACAGTATGCCTCGAGCCGCAGCGCTCCTGGGACTTCTCGTGTTGACGACGGCATGTAGCACTAATCCGTACCTCGAGCATTCCCTAAAACCTGCCGCCCAACGTCATGAAACCAAGGAATGGTTTGAAAAGGAATGGGGTAAGCCAGACGGCAGGTCGTCCCGCATGTGGGGCGGCGAGCTATGGACCTATTATCGGATCGCGGGGGGGACCAAGCGGTTCCTTGGAGGCATCAATCCACACGACTGCGAGATCAAACTCTATTTTGATAAGCAAGGTGGCTTGGACGATTATAGTTACTCTGGATGCGCACCCTGAAACAGGCTTGCCCCGGCTTGTAGTACAGGATAAACCAGACTCTTCGCTGCGCTCAGAATGACAATTTATTCCTAGGCGGAAGAGACCTTTTTTTCATAGATGTCACGGCAGGATTCACCGCAGAAAAAATGGGTGCGATCTGCATTACGAAAAAAATACGCACCTTCTTTGGACACAAACATGCCGCACACTGGATCTTGAACTAACTCAGATGGTGCTCCGCCCGACCCCACGCGGCCCACATCACGGCTTTTCTGAAAGAATCCCCGCACAGCGTTTCGCACCAAAAAATAGATGATGATCAACAGGACCGCAAGGACGATGAGTCGCCACATGAAAAAAGAGTAACAGACCAACGAAGGATGGTCAACGCGCCAGTCTAAAAAGCCACATGGCCTACAAGCTTTTGATTTTTATGGTTGAACTAGAGCACAGCGGAGATAACAGTCAAGGACCGGCCTATTTGCTCCGATAATAGATCAGGCCCGCTTGCTAAGGAGAATGATATGAATTTTCAGAGGCACCCTGTGCGGTTAGTTATAATCCTTGCGCTCCTTCTTTCAACCGGCGATTTGGTCTTCGCTGACACGAACGACAAACAAGAAGAGACCACGCCCACCAAAGATGGACACCTCAGGACCAGTGACTTTCCTAAGCCGTTACGGGAGATCGGCACTGCTATTCAACGGGCCGGCAATGAAGTCAGCAAGGGGATCAATAAGACTTCTCAAGCAGTGGTCGAAGAGGTAAACAAGAAGGAGAAGAACGAAAAGAAAGAGAAATAGAAGTCAGGGATAATATTCCGGATTAAATAGACGGCAGCTACCCCCTGTGTGTGAAGACGCAACAGAGGCACCCCCCTACTGATCTTCCTCCCCCTCCGATACTGAACATAGAGTCCAATTCACGATTCTTGAAAGTGTCAAAGCTCGCGTCTTTGCATCCTGGAGTGCATCGATTTTGACTTTTATAGTTAAATTATATACATTACGTAAAATACATGCCTAGTTGTCAAGTTACCGAGAGGAGATGAAATTATGAATACGCGAGCTTCTTCGAAATTGCGGTGGGCGCTTGGTATTATCACCGTCTTCCTGTTATGGCCATCCGTCAATTTTGCTCAGGTGGCCATTTCCTATAGCGGGGACGGGGTCGCCGGCAAAGGCATCATCGGCGGGACCACGTTTGAGTTTGACCGTTTCAGTCTGCCGAGTACTGGGGGCGACACTCAGAATACCATTGATGGGGGCAAGTCGTTCCCTACTGGAGCGGTACCGCCTGCGGTCTGCATTAACTGTATTGAAAACGAGAAGACCTTTACGTCGGTGCAAGGAAGCGGCCCGTACAGTATGACAGAAACGGACGTTGATTCAGTTGTGCTCGTGATCGGTGGCCATACCATCCGCGTGAACTCGATGTTTAATAACACGTCCGCGGTCTGTCCCAGTGTGTTGGGTGATCCCGCCGGAGTCGTTCCGAACACCTACGTTGGCTATGTCAACATTGATCCCGATTCACCTACTTTGTCTTTCGTTGCGACTAACGTCATGGATTCTCAGACATTCCCGCTGGGCGGAGTTGGAGCCAACGGCAAAGGAATCGACGGCACCGTGAGCGTGAATAGGTTGGCGAGTTTCTCATCGATTGCCGCCGGCGGGGATATCGTCGTCAACAGCATTCAGGTAGACATGGCAACGGGAGATCAGGTCGTGATCGGCTCGTCCCATGCGGGCGTGATGTGTCCCACAGCGCCCGACGGGGGTGGGGTGTCCGGAGGCTGTCCAGGCAAGGTAACGGGCGGCGGGATGTTTATGCTTGGTGGAAAACGCCAGACCTTTGGTTTTGTGGCGGGCACCAAGAAGGACGGCACAGCGTTTGGAAACTTCAACTATGTCAATCACGGCACAGGCGCACATTTGCAGGGCAGTGTGCAGCGCGTCAGCATCGATACCAAGACGGCAACGATCACCGGCACGCTAAAGTCGGGCGATGCCTATACGCTCGTAGTGGTGGATAACGGCGAGCCAGGACGGGCGGATACCTTCAATCTTACGTCGACGCCGCTGACGACAGGCGGTCCCATCGCTTTGGACCCCCGCGGCGGCAATATCCAAGTCCATCGAGGCTGTAGTAAAAAGTAGAAGGTCGGTCTCCGGCTGATCGACATTGATGGCCGGCGCAGTCTTAGGATAGTTTTCCTGTCTTACTACGGCTTCTCGCGCTCCTGACCGCTTTGCTGTCGCCGGCCCGTTTCAACTTCGTGCTCGCGCGCAAGGCGCTCACGCATCTCCTTGTGGAACTTGACGCTGTACATGAGAAACTTCACCTGCTGCTCAGCTGTGAGCAGATCCCGGCCGACCTGCCACCGTTCACGGCGAAGTCCCGTCATTGCCTCTTCCACCGCATAGATGCGGTCCAGAGCGCTTTTTAACGCACCCTCGTCTACGGCGCTGCCGGCCGCAGGCTTGTCCGCATCGCGAGGTTTGCGTCCTCCCCTGCTTCGGATCCCTTTCGCCTGCTCTCGCAACGCCAGGAAGGCCTCTCGTCGTTGCCGGTGGAGCTCCTCCCCTTTTTGATCCAGTTGTTCTAAGCGCTGCAGGAGTTTTGCGCGTGTAGCCTCGTCGAGCTGCAGCATCTGGATCAAGCGTTCCCGCTTCTTCGCTTCAAAATGCCGCCTGGTTTCCTGCTGCGCGCTGCTCGGCGGCGGCTCACCGAGGTGTTCCAGTTCCTGTAGGACTGCAGTATCCGACGGAGAGGATGACGCCTCCCCTCCCGGCCTGTCCGCCCATCCGGGTGAGGTCATGAGGACGGCCAGCAAGACAATTGTCCCGCGGAGTAGTTGTTTTTTGTTCATGGTCCCTCTCGTGTCTCCGGATCAGATGTCCTTAAACAAACGATCGACGGTAAGAGGATCGAGCCGCGCAGCGATGTCCACAAGCACCTCCGGATCATCCTCGTCCCACGTTCTATCCCAATCCGTTTCCGCCAAGTTCGGCAGCTCGGAGTCGCGGCCGGTGTTGCTGGCCTCGATCGTTGGCGTGGAACTGGTTCTGGTCAGGTCACTGTCCGGAGTACTGAAAAGCTGACCTCCTACCAGGAGCCATGCACCGACCAATATAATGACCGAGGCGGCGGCCGCCCAGGACCACCAGGATGACCCTACCCCATAGGGCCGGACCTGCCCTGTAACCGGCCCGGGCGCTCCGGCCTTTGCATGGACCAGTCCCTCCCGAACCTGACCCGGAAATTCGGTCCAAAAGCGCTGTCCAGGATCGGGCACCACCCGTCCTTTCAGCCTGACCAACACCTGTCGGACCGATTCCATTTCACTCCTACAGTTGTGGCACGTCTCGAGATGGACCGTCACCTGGCGGACCCGTTCCGCCTCGAGATCCAATTCCAAGTACGGCACAGTCATATTTCGAATGTCGCTGCAGGTCACAGGTTACTCTCCTTTCCAACCAATACCTGACGTAGTTTGTTCACAGCATGGTGATAATTAGCCTTGGCCGTGCCTTCTGAACAACTCATGATGGCGCCGATCTCGGCAAAGGCATGATTGTGGTATACGCGCAGGACTAACGCTTCTCGCTGGCGCTCAGGCAGCTTCCGAATGGCGGAGCCTAATCGATCCCGGACCTCCGCCTCGGCCGCTGCCTCAAAGATGTCAGAGCTGGCCGCTAACTGCAGATCCTCAACATTTTCATGCGTTCTCCTGCCCCGGTCCCGGATGGCATTGCGGCACAGATTGAGCCCGATTTGAAACAACCAGGTCCGGAAGCTAGACTCACGTCGGAACGACCTCAAGTGCAGGAACGCCTGGACAAAGGTGCGTTGCGCCAGATCGGTCGCGTCGGCATGATTTTCCAACATTCGGTACGCCAAATCATAGATTGTTCGCTGGTGACGTCTCACCAGCTCCTCAAAGGCGGGCTCCTCTCCTGCCGCATAGCGATCCAGTAACTGGTTATCGGACTCTTCCATTCAACCCCGGCAGGCTCGGTCAAGCTTGCAACCCAGTGTTGGCTGTCTCGCTTTTACCTGAGACACCCTCTCTGGCGGAAAAGGTAAAAACCGGGCAAAAAATTTGAAAAAACCACGCGGCACCCGCACCTGTACTACTTACATACTTTACGATTGTGTTTTAATGCTGGAATGGCTATGATGCCTGGCGAATATCATTTTAGCGAGGGGAGATGTTGGAATCATGATGGCACGCAGGAGCGCGAAACCAAAACAATCAGACAACGTGGGGGATGCAAAAAGCTCCCGGCGGGTCATCCCACGGTTAACAACCCGCGAGCGACAGGTTTTGAACCTCGTGGCAAACGGGTATACGAGCAGGCAAATCGGCGAAAAGCTGGGGATTAGTCCCCGCACTGCTGAAACACATCGAGTGAACATCGGTCGCCGCTTAGGTATTCGGAATGTCGCTCAAATGGTACGTTATGCCATCGAGAATGATCTGTCGCCGGCTCCAAAGCGGTCTCGGTAAAGCCGCGGTTAGGCTTCTCGGAGAACCCGTCCGGTCGAAGAGGCCTTGACTGAGGCGATGTCCTGAGGCGTACCGGCCGCCAGCAACTCCCCCCCTCGATCCCCACCTTCGGGCCCCAAATCGATGATCCAGTCGGCATTTCGAATCACGTCGACATTGTGCTCAATGATCAGCACCGTATTCCCCGCCTCTACCAGGCGATTGAGCACGTCCAGCAATTTCTGAATGTCCGCAAAGTGTAGCCCGGTGGTCGGTTCATCCAGGATATACAGGGTGCGGCCGGTCGCCCGCTTAGAGAGCTCGCGGGAGAGTTTGACCCGCTGCGCCTCTCCGCCGGATAAGGTCGTTGCCGATTGGCCGAGTTTGATATAGCCCACACCGACATCATAAAGCGTGGTCAGCTTGCCGCTGATCGCAGGCAGGTGTTTGAAGAATCCGAGCGCCTCTTCCACCGTCATGTCCAAGATGTCCGCAATACTCTTGTCCTTATAGAGGATGTCGAGGGTTTCCCGGTTATAGCGACGCCCTTTACACACTTCACAGGTCACATAGACATCCGGGAGAAAATGCATTTCGATTTTGATCAGGCCATCTCCCTCGCAGGCCTCGCATCGTCCACCTTTGACATTGAACGAGTATCGCCCCGGTTTGTAGCCGCGCACTCGGGATTCTGGTAGATTTGAGAAGAGGTCGCGAATCGCGCTGAACAGCCCCGTGTAGGTCGCCGGGTTGGAACGCGGGGTGCGGCCGATCGGCGACTGGTCGATATTGATGACCTTGTCGATCAACTCCGCCCCTTTGATGTCCGCACAACCGATCAACCACGAGCGGTTTTCAATTCGACGCCGCCAAAACTTGCTAAAAATGGATGTGGGAGGCGCGCTGCGGACTTTGCCGCCATAAAGCAATTGGTGGAGACTTCGGTAAAGAACATCGAAGACGAGCGTGCTCTTCCCCGACCCCGACACCCCGGTGACGCAGGTAAGCAGGCCGAGCGGGATTTTGACCGTGATATTTTTCAAATTGTGCTCGCAAGCGCCGACAACCGAGAGATAGCGGCCCGGCATACGCAGCCGGTGAGGGAGCGCCACCGTCATCTCGCCCCGCAAGTATTGCCCGGTCAACGACGCGCGATTCGCCATGACTTCACTCGGAGTGCCCTTTGCAACCACCGCGCCACCGTGCACCCCGGCCCCTGGTCCGAGATCTAGGAGGTAATCGGCGCGGCGCATGGTCTCCGCATCGTGCTCAACGACAATCACGGTATTACCCAGATCCCGAAGTCGCATCAAGGTATCGAGCAAGCGCTGGTTGTCCCGCTGGTGAAGGCCGATCGACGGCTCGTCTAAGATGTAGAGCACGCCAACCAGTCCCGAGCCAATCTGCGTCGCGAGGCGGATCCGCTGGCCCTCGCCTCCCGACAACGTCGCGGCGGCCCGATCCAACGTGAGATAGTCCAGACCAACATTGATCAAGAATCCGAGACGCTCTTTGATTTCCTTTAAAATACGGGGCGCGATCATCTGCTCCCGCTCGGTCAGCCGCAGCCGATCAAAGAATTCTGCAGCCGCCCGGATTGACAGTCGCGTCACGTCAGCAATCGATTGCCGATGGACGAGAATCGACAGGCTTTCCCGCTTTAGGCGATTGCCTTTGCATACCGAGCAGATCACAAGATCCGTATAATCTTCGTCGTCGTATCCACCGCCCTTTTCAGACGACATGCCACCTGCCGGCGGCTCATGGCCAAGCCCATCACACGCCGGACACGCGCCATGCGGGCTGTTGAACGAAAACAAGCGTGGCGTTAGCTCGGGATAGCTGATCCCGCAACGCACGCAGGCGAGTTTCTCGCTGTAAATCCGGTCCTTTTCTCCGTCAATTGCAATGCCGACCAGTCCATTGGCCTGTTTTAGCGCGACCTCCAACGAATCGGCCAGCCTGCGCGTGGTGGCGTCATCGGGTTTGATCACAACACGGTCTACGACGATCTCGATGGTGTGTTTTTTCTGCTTGTTCAGCGGAACATCATCTGCCAGGTCGTGCAGCACCCCATCTATGCGCGCGCGGATAAATCCGGAACGGCGGGCGTCTTGAAGTTCCTTGCGGTATTCGCCTTTGCGGTCTCTCACAATGGGCGCCAGCACCATCAGTTT
>DASXSU010000127.1:0-62823 GCA_036505795.1 Nitrospirales bacterium | reverse complement strand
TGCCGTTGCAAGGAGGGGGCCGCGCCGAGAAGTCCTATATCCACGCCCGCGATCTGGGGCGCGCCATTCATATGGTCGCGGAGAAGGCTCCGCTTGGCACCATCTATAATGTGGGGCCGCCCGAGCCGACTGCGATACGGACACTCGCTGAAAAGGTTGCCGCGGCGCTCAACATGAAGTTCGAGGACCTCTGTGAGGTTACCGGCGACCGGCTCGGGCAGGATTCGCGCTATTGGCTGGACTCCTCGGCGATCAAGCGCGATCTGGGATGGGAGCCGCAGATCAGCCTGGACGAGGGCATTAAGGAAATGGTTGTCTGGGGTCGCAAATACATCGACCAGCTGCGCGACTGGCCCATGGATTATGTCCTCCGTGGGTAAAGCGCCGCGCGTGATTCACGAACCCGAGATGCTCCATCCCAGCCGGTCTCATCGATTCGACGTGGCGTCCGCGCGCAGTCGCTGTCTTACCTATCGCCGCCGCATCCTGGATATTTCCCAACAAGTCTCGGCGATGCATGTGGCGCCCGCCTTCTCCTGTCTTGAAATGGTGGACCTCATCTATCATGGCCTGATGCGCCGCGACCCTGCGCAAGGTAATCCGGGGTTTGTTGATAACTTTCTCATGTCCAAAGGGCATGGCTGTCTGTCGCAGTACGTCATCCTCGAGGATCTTGGCGTGCTCACGAAAAGCGATCTCGACCGCTACTGCACGCCGGCCGGAAGGCTGGGGGCGCATCCGGACTACGGGGTGCCGGGGATTGAGGCGTCGACCGGCTCGCTTGGCCACGGGATGGGCATCGCGACCGGCATGGCATACGCAGACAAGATTAAGAACGATGACCGCCGTACCTTTGTCGTGCTCTCCGATGGTGAGCTGCAAGAAGGCTCGACCTGGGAGGCCATGATGATGGCCGCTAACCTCGAGCTCGGAAATCTCATTGGATTCGTCGACCTGAACGACTTTGGAGGGCTGGCTCGCATGAGTGAAGGTCATCCGGCCTTCTACCCTCTCCTTGAAAAGGTGCGCGGATTCGGGTGGGAAGCAGTGGAAGTCAACGGCCACAATGCAGCGGCTGTGGTGGAGGCGGCGTTAGGCCGGGACGGCAAACGTCCGTTTATGGTGGTGGGCAAGACGGTCAAGGGGAAGGGCGTGTCCTTTATGGAACATGTGCCGATTTGGCATTATCGCTCACCCAATAAAGATGAGTACGCAAAGGCGATCTCAGAACTGGCGGAGGTTGCGTCGTGAGGAATACCTTCGCCAGCACCTTTTATGAGGCAGGCTGCCGCGACAAGCGGCTGGCGATCGTAGTTGCCGATATCTCTCCAGCAGGCTCCATGCAGAAATTCCGCGATGACTTTCCCGAACGGTTTATCAATACCGGCGTGGCCGAGCAAATCATGATCGGCATGTGCGCCGGCATGGCGCTTCGCGGGCTGCGACCCTTTGCCTACACCATCGCCACCTTTGCGCTGTTCCGTCCCTTTGAGTTTGTCCGTGACGATCTCTGCTATCACAACCTTCCCGTGACTGTGGTCGGGATCGGCGGCGGTGTGACGTACTCCACACTCGGCGCGACGCATCACGCAATGGAAGATGTGGCGGTGGCCGGCGCGATACCTAACATGGCGGTTATTGCCCCTTGCGACCCTGGGGAAACCCGGGCGGCCACCCTGTGGTGCGTGGGGCAGACGCGCGGGCCGGTCTACCTACGCCTCGGCAAAGCGGGCGAGCCGGACCTCACCTCGGCTGCGCCTGATCCATGGGAATTCGGACGGCTTCGATATCTGAGGCAAGGTCGCGATGTCTGTATTTTGAGCTACGGACCGATTATGAAGCTCGCCTTCGGTCTAGCCGAGCGCTTTGAGAAGGCGGGAAAGACGGTGTCCATCGCATCCGTCCACACGCTCAAGCCGCTCGATCGAGAAGGCATCGCCGGCGCCCTCAGGGCTCACAAGCAGGTCGTGGTGATTGAGGAGTGCGTCCCGCGAGGCGGTCTGGCAGGTCAGGTCAAGGAACTCGCATGGGAGCAGCGCGCCGACTGCCGGCTTGATACTTTTACACTGCAAGATGCGTTTATTCATAACTACGGCTCCCATGGCGATCTCCTCGCCGCGCACGGGCTCGATCTCCCTACCATATCAGCCAAGTTAGGCCTCGCTTGAAGGAATGAAGCCGATCCGCATTGTCGACCCGCCCACTCCGGCGTCAATCCTCGCCATTCATGGCGGAGACCCCATCCGTACAACGCCGATGCCGGCACGCCTCGCGCTCGGGGATGGGGAAGTTAGGCTGATCCAGGAGGCAATCGCTTTTTACCGCGCGCAAAACACGGACCCCGGCTACCAGGATCATTTTGAGAAGCGCTACACCGATGACTTTGTCGCTCTCATGGGGGGTGGTTATGCCGACGCAGTGGCGACAGGGACGGCGGCACTCTATATCGCCATTGCTGCGTTGGATCTGCCAAAGGGCAGCGAAGTATTGGTATCGCCGATCACGGATCCGGGCACACTGAGCGCCATCGTGCTGAATGGCCTCACGCCGCGACTTGTCGACAGCAAACCGGACAGTTATAACATCGGCCTGGAGCAGTTTCTTTCCCGCGTGACTTCCAAAGTTAGCGCGGCTGTCGTCGTCCATTCTATCGGTCAGTCGTGCGAGATCGATAAAATCGCCGATGCCGCCCGTGAGCGCGGCATAAAAATTATCGAAGATTGCAGCCAGTCGCACGGCGCCAAGCTGGGCGGAAAGCCGGTAGGCGTATTCGGGGACATCGCGGCATTCTCGACGATGTATCGGAAGGCGCACATCAGCGGCGCCGCAGGCGGAATCGTCTATACACGCAATCTGGAGCTTTTTCGTCGGGCCCTGGCCCACGCCGATCGCGGGAAACCCCGCTGGAGACCCGACTTCGATGATCGGAATCCGGCCACATACCTGTTCCCCGCGCTCAATCTCCATACCGATGAGATCTCCTGCGCTATTGGTATTTCATCGTTAAGCCGATTAACAGATACGATTGTGCGGCGTCTGGCCTTCGTCGCCGATCTGTCCGGGCGGCTGATCGACGAGGCGGTCGTCTGCCAACCCTATGGCTATTCGCCCAGCGACTCTCCATTCATTTATCCGATCCTCGTCGACCCCACGAGGATCTCCTGCAGCAAGACCGAGTTCGCCAAAGCTGTCGAAAAAGAAGGTATCGCGTTGAACCCGCATTACCGATACGTGGTCGCCGAGTGGCCGTTCCTGACGTCCTATCTGTCTGACGACTTCGACACGCCCAACGCGCGCGCAATTCGGGACCGGAGCTTCTGCCTGTACCTCAACGAGAACTACGGCGAGCAGGAAGCGGCTGATGTCGCCGGCGCAATCCTCAAGGTCGAACGGCACTTCCGACGGTAAACGAGAAGCAAACCTCTTCTGCACGCAGCACCGCAGTGAAAGAAGGATGAATCCTTACGACGCCCGTCCATGTCCGATTTCCAATCACTCCTGATTCACACAGCCTCGCGAGGAGACTGATACGTCTTTGGCGATCAATTTGGGCGGCGCCAGGTGAGGACCGACAGATACTTCGGTAGTTACACCGGCGGAGGGGATGTAGCTGTGGACATCCATACGAATGAGACTTTTAAAAGGTAAAGGTAAATGGTGGCTAGGGGCACTGATGCTTGCCGTCTTAGCGTCAGCGGGTCTCATAGAATTTTATTATCGCTCCAACTGGAGCCTCAGCTTCAAGCAAAGAGATTTCGGGTTGTGGGCGGGGTATTCAGATACTTTTTCGGCCTGCACAGCACCCGCAATCGATATAGCACGAGGTCATGTCAAGGCCAACGCAGACCTTGGATTGATGAAGCCGAATCAGGACGTGACCTTCTGGTGGTTCGATGGCGCGGGTAATATTTTGCATGAAGCCACGTTTCATCTTAATAACGTCGGACTCATCTCACGGCATGACTACAGCCTCGATCGAAATGCCGGAGAATTCCGTATTGTCGTTCTCGGCGACGAGATGACGGCCGCAACGACGTCGGCTGTGCAATGGCCTGATCTGCTTGAGGATGAGCTCAATAGCGATCCGGCGGTACGTGCCCAGTTGCCTGCCTTTCGGGTCCTGAACTTTGGGCATCCTGATGCGACCGTGGCACAGATGGCTACTTTTTGGGAAAACAAGGCCCGCCGCTTCCAGCCCGACATGGTTCTTGTCAACATGGTGTACCACAGCTTCGACCGGCTGGCTGAAAGGTTTTGCGAGTCGGCCAAGGTTTCGTCTCCGGCCGACTCCGTTCAGACCCATCAGGCGGATGGCTATCGCGTCGTCGAATACGCCACTCCCAAAGGTAGCGAGGCCTGGATGATTATCTACTGCCGCGATGGCGCGCGACAACTCCGCGACGCGGATTGTGATGCGGGGCGTCCGTTCGCGCTTTGGATGGAGCCCAGCCTTGTTCACGCGCGGGACGAACTCGCGGCGGTCCAGCGACAGATCGTGGATGATTATGTCGATGGCGTTCTCTGGCGGGACTGGCGGCCGGTGGGACTCTTGAGTCTGTTGGGGTTGCCTGTCAAGCCGCTCGAAGGGCGGATCCATCGAGCCCCCAAGGATGAGCCAGATGGAGTGGGTGTGCAGCAGAAAACCGCTGATGAACGGGTGGCATTTGTTCGTACCCATTTGCATCGCATCGCCGATACCCACCCCGAACTGCTGGTGATACAGAATCCGTATTATCCCGAGGTCCTGCCGCCGGGGAGGCCTTTCCCGCTCTCCCGGCGGCTGGCTGAGTTGGATCCGCGACTGGCGCCGCTCGACATGCGCGAAATTCTGCCGCTTTCCGCCGGTCCTGAGGAAATACAAAAATGGTGGCAGGTGCCCGTAGCGTCAGAGAAGTGGTCGTCCCGAGGGCATCAGATTTATGCGCGGGCGGTAAAGGTGGCGATTGTCAATTATCTCACACAGCGGGGTCGGCTGACGGGCTTAATCCGCTCCACCGTCACGCTTCCGCCGTGAACGAGATGCGTACGGCGCCCGAGATCGATGTCGCGCCGGCGCTTGAAAGCCGATGCCAGATTAGGATTGATGTTTTACATCAATATGGGAGGAGGGAGGCCTTTCTTGAACCGCAGAAAAGCATTCGCCGTTGTTTTGGTCGTTACATTAGGGATGGCATATCTTGCCGGAGAGACTATGATCCGCCGGCAGCTCGCCGCTCCAATCAAGGAGGATATTCAACGGTTTGTGTTTTACTCAGACACTATTACCTCAAAGCCTCACAAGGAAATTTCATTCCGCCTCTACGGGAAAAACGCAACATTACTTCTGTCATCTCAGCTTCGTCTTAATAATCTAGGTTTGTTTTCTGATAAGGAGTATTCCTTCACCAAACGCCGTGGAGAGTACCGCATCGTCGTGATTGGACAGGAACAGACAGCCAGCAGCGTAGCGGATCGGTCTTGGCCTGATTTCCTCGAAGACGAATTAAACGCTGTTGAAGGCTTGAAGGTGTTCAACAGGACGTTCAAAGTGTTCAACGTAGGGTGGCCCGATGCCGGATTCGCCCATTATGAACAATATTGGAAGACAATCGGCAAGGAATTCCACCCCGACTTGGTTGTGCTGAACATTGTCGAATCAGATTTCTGGCGGGGTAGAGAGGGCAGTCCCATTACCTTCAAAGGAAAGCCCATACACACCTACCGTGTCCCCTATAAATTAGGACCCAACCCTGAGGATGTGGCTCTACTAAATGTCTCGGGCATCATGCCAGACCTTCCCCTAAATAATCCTGACGCAACAACTTCATGGCCATTTGCGATCTTTTGCTCGCGGCATTTAATGGATGATGTAGAGAAGGTGAAAGCACTTCAGCGGCAGATTACAGAGGACTTCGTGGAAGGTGCGCTTCCAACATACCACCCTATATTATGGGGAAGATTGATAGGCCGCTATCGTAAAGACTCTCTCCGTAGGAAATATGACCCCTTGCCTGACAAGCCAGTGGATCTCGACGAACTTGTTGCGGATGCCCGAAGGCATCTCCATACGATTATTGACGACCATCCCAACGTTATGATCGTGCACAACGCTAATTATTGGGAAATCTTTCCGAAGGCTAAGTTTAACGTGACTCAGAAACTTGAAGAGTCCGATCCAGCGATAAGAGTCATTGATATGCGAGATCATCTACCGATATCCCTGGGAGAAGAAGAGGTGAAGAGTTGGTATTGGTATCCTATGATGATTGAAAAGTGGAGCAACAAGGGACACCGAGTATATGGGAAAGCCGCTGCTAAGGTTGTGAGCGATCGATTGATAACGGAATTGAAGAAAAGGTGAGGAAGACGTCGATATGATCATTCTGGGTCTGCACGGGGGCGTCACGGTGGGGCAGCATGAGCCGGCGGCGGCGCTGGCTATCAACGGCCGGATTGTCGCTGCATGCGAGGAGGAGCGGTACCTGCGCGTCAAATCGGCCTACGGCCACCTCCCGTATTACGCGATCCTAGCATGTCTGAAGATAGCCAATATCCGGTTCGAGGACATTGATTGTGTGGTCACGCCTGGCGTCACGTATGACGACTTCGCTGAGCGCATTCGTGACTATCTGCGGCACAATTTCGGGTCCTGCCCGAAACTGGAACGCGTACATCACCATAAGGCTCATCTGGCCTCCGCCTTCTACGCATCAGGTTTTGAAGAGTCGATTTGTCTCTCGCTCGACGCGGCTGGGGACGGGGCCTCCGGAATGCTCGCCTATGCGACCCGTAAAGATGGCATCCGCATCCTTGAGAAAGTGCCAACCGAGAACTCTCTGGGCTACTTCTACACTCTCATGACCTATTATCTCGGCTTTGCCGATGGCGATGAGTACAAGGTTATGGGGCTCGCTCCTTATGGCAAACCCAATATTGATCTAAGCCGTATGATTCACCCTTCAAAGGACGGCTGGGTGTTCGATTGGTCCTTTGTGCGTTCTGAGCCGCCGCCCCGATCACCCTTCGAGCCGCTGTACTCGTCTGCGGTGGCCAAGCTGTTAGGTCACCCCAACCGGACCCCGGGTGGCCCCATGACGGATTACTATCGCGATGTCGCGCGCAGTACTCAGCATATGACCGAGGAATGTGTACTGAGTCTGGTCAACGCGTTACAGGCGAGGGTGCCCGACTCGCGGAACCTGTGCTACACCGGCGGCTTGGCTTTAAACTGCTCTGTCAATAGGCGACTGCTCTACTCACAGAAGTTTGACAACGTGTACGTATCGCCTGTCTCATCAGACCGCGGGCTGGCAATTGGCTGTGCTTACCTGGGAGCGGTCATGGCAGGGGACCAACCCTGGCAGCTCTGGGACGCCTATCTTGGTTCATCCTACTCGAGCGAGGAGATCCGAAAAGAACTCTCGGCCAACGGCTGCGGCTTCAAAGAGGTGAATGACCCCGCCGAGGTCGGCGCCGGCCTGATTGCCGAGAGCAAAATTGTCGGCTGGTTTCAGGGCCGTTCCGAGGCGGGGGCGCGGGCGCTCGGCAACCGCTCGATCATCGCTTCAGCACGTGACGAAAACATGCGGGATCTGGTCAACGCCCGCATCAAGTATCGCGAAGAATTTCGGCCATTCGCGCCCTCCGTTCTACAGGAGGAAAGCGAGCAATTCTTTTTTACTGCGGGGGCCGATCACGCATATATGTGCTTCACGTGCGACGTCCAACCCAAGATGGCGGACAGCATCAGAGCCGTCGTCCACGTCGACGGGACGGCACGCGTGCAAACCGTGCGCAGCTCCAACAACGAGATCTACTATGACCTCATCCGCAAGTACAAGCAGAAGTCCGGCATCCCGGCGATTCTCAACACGAGTTTTAATCTCAAAGGGCAACCGATCGTCGAAACACCTCGCGACGCGCTCATGACTTTCTATGGCTGCGGGCTCGATGCGTTGATTATGGGGAACTTTGTTGTCAGCAAATGACGCAACCAACGGTATGACGGATCGGATGGTGTATCAGGTCCTGGAACAAATCGGCATTCCGCGTGACGGGGTGTTGTTGATGCACAGCTCATTTAAGACCCTGGCTCGCGAGGGTCATGACGCGCGCGCAGTTCTCCAGACATTCATAGATTATATGGAACCGGGAACGCTCTTGCTGCCGACCATGTCGTGGCGCTATGTCAAACCGGAAAGTCCAATGTTTGATGAGCTTCGGACGCCATCGAATACCGGCATCCTTACCGAGTTGTTCCGCACAGAATATGCGTCTGCGCGAAGCCTTCATCCCACCCATTCGGTTGCGGGCCGAGGAAAATTAGCCGAGGACCTTCTCAGCGGACATCATCTCGACGACACGCCCTGTTCCCGGCGGAGTCCATTCGGCCTTCTTGCGAGGCACGATGGCTGGGTCTTGATGCTGGGCATCTCCATGGATTGCTGCACGCTGATCCATCATGTCGAGGAAACGGTTGCCCCTGACATCTACCTCAAGTCCCGGGCCGAGCGCGAAACCTACAATTGCCGGGCCAGAGATGGAAGAGAAGTCATAGTGCACCTGCGAAGGCATCTGTTGCTGCCGCGGGATTATTGGCAGTTTCAGGATGTGCTGGCGAGCCGAGGAGAATTCCGGTCGGGAAGAATTGACAATACCGTCTGCCGCGCCTTTCGTGCCTCCGACATGGTGCGCGCTGTGACCGACGCGTTGAATGTCCGGCCCGATGCAATCATCGCAAGCCCGGGCCAGCGATACCGGATGATGTGATGGGGCATGTCGAGACTTGTCGAGGAATCACGAGCGACATACACCCATGGGTAGTGAGGTGATGGCGAATCCGGCGCGCAAATCTATAGCAGCGAGTCGAATTATAGGTCGCATCTTGGTTTATCTTTGTGCAGCGGGTTTCGCATTGTCCGTGGTCGTGGTGTATCAGGCTAGATCGAGTCCGTCACGCACACCGTTTGGCGTCGGTTCTTTTGAATCAGATCGTTACCAATATCAGGCAAATCTAGAAACCACGTTTGAGCCGAGGCCAGGTTTCACCGGTGCCTCTGACTTGTCTCAACCGATAACATACGTCACCTATGACCGATGGGGAGCGCGGGTTGACGGTCCCGGGAGTGAAACGGCCGATCCTGTTTATCTTATGACTATTGGATGCTCCCAAGCTTGGGGCCAAGGAGTGTCAAATAGTCAGACATTTACGTCGGTTCTCGGTACCAGGCTAAGAAAAACGGTGGGAAATTTTGCTGTCTCTGGCTACGGCGGAGTGGGTTCTCTGCTGCGTTTACGCCAACGCATACAACTCCATCCCAAAGTCATTGTGTATGCGTTCTGGGAGGACCATTTCAACCGAAATGTCGAGCCTTGCTCACCCACAGGGTCACCGGTGTGCCTGGAAATGCCGACCGTTGAGTTCGATGCGAACAATCGGCCCATTGTCCGTTTGCCCCGGCACCCGTCCCGCAATCTTGCACTGACTCGGAAATGGTATTTAGAGGCAAGCGGTCAGACGGATAAATACCGCACCTTCATGACCGAATTCTATTGGGCGGGGTACTCGGTTTGGCGATCCTTCGAAACAGAGTCTCGACGCCGGCTGGGGCTTATCGAAGCGCCATCTATGGACAAGAAGATTGCGGCAGCGAACTTTGTAATCGATCAGATGAAGGCCGTTGCAGCCAGCATTGGAGCTGAGTTGATTGTAGTCTACATTCCTGACTATTTGGGGAGCTTGATACGCGAGGCCCCAGAGAATGTGCGCGTGAGACCGGAGCACAGGGGCGGGCAATTCATCGATATGACTCACCGGTTGCAGGCTATGCGACAAGCAGGTGTGATATTGGCGATTCCTGGCGATGGGCACATGACAGAGGCGGTGCATCAGGCGATTGCTGATGAAGTCGTGGAACGTCTGCGACGCCACAATGGCGAGAAGGCCCTTTGAAAACCAGTGCTCCGAACATGCGTAGGCAGACAAACCGCGCATTTGGCCTAACCGTCTTCGTTGTCATGGCCACAATTGCAACGCTTCGATGGTGGTTTACCGACAGAGTATCGCTGTCTCTCAGTGTTGTTGCGGGCCTTTTTTTAATAGCTGCATTATTTTGGTCACCGTATCTCTTGCCCCTCAACTGGCTCTGGAGTCGCTTTTCACATGCGATGGCCGTTGCCTCTAACCATGCCATCTTAGGTCTAACATTTTTTATTATCATTTGGCCGGTGGGGATAATAATGAGGATCCTCGGGAAAGATCCTATGGAACGTCGCTTCAATTCAGAGGTGGAGACATATTTTGTGCCTGTCATCCGCACCGTAGATGAATCAACCTTTCCAGATCTTTTTTGATCAGTGCCGGAGGCCTGGCCATGTGGCACCTTGTTACGCAGATTTTTAAGTTCATGCGTGTCCATCGGAAGTTCTGGCTTGGTCCCGTGATTTTCTTTCTTCTGGTGATTGGCCTACTGCTCGTTAGCCTGCAAGGCTCCGCTGTTGCGCCATTCATTTACGCCATTTTCTAAAACCCTGCGGCGATTGCGATGATTGTTCTGGGCATATCAGCTTTTTATCATGATAGTGCGGCTGCCATCGTACGCGATGGTGAGATTGTTGCCGCTGCGCAAGAGGAGCGGTTCACCCGACGCAAACACGACGAGTCCTTCCCTGCTGGAGCAGTTACGTACTGCTTGCAAGAAGCAGGTCTCAACTTAGGGCAAGTCGATTTTGTAGCGTTTTACGAAAAACCACTTTTGACTTTCAACCGACTCTTGGAGACCTATATTGCTTTCTCGCCGTCAGGGTTGCCGTCGTTTGTTAAAGCGATCCCCGTCTGGGTGAAGGAAAAGATTTTCCTTAAGTCGACTCTTATTAAGGAACTGAATGCCCTGCAGCGCGGATCTGTCACCCCTGATAGGGTGATATTTGGCTTTCATCATCATTCCCACGCTGCTAGTGCGTTTTATCCCTCACCATTCAAAGAGGCGGCGATCCTGGTAATGGACGGGGTGGGAGAATGGGCTACGACATCACTTGGAAAAGGTTTCGATAATAAGGTCGAACTCATGAAGGAAATTCGTTTTCCTCATTCTCTCGGTTTGCTGTACTCAGCATTCACCTATTATCTCGGGTTCAAAGTCAATGAGGGTGAATACAAGGTTATGGGACTCGCTCCGTACGGAGAGCCGACGTTTACGAAAACAATCTCCGACAACTTGATCGACGTTAAAAGTGACGGGTCCTTCCGTCTCGATTTGAGCTATTTCAACTATTGCACTGGGCTGACCATGACGAAGGCGAAATTCCATGCACTTTTTGATGGTCCGCCACGAAAACCGGATGCGCCTCTGACGCAACGCCATATGGATTTAGCTTGTTCCGTGCAGCGAGTGTTGGAAGAAATAGTGCTGCGCCTGGCCAATAGCTTGCATCGTCAAACAGGGTCAACCAACCTGTGTCTGGCTGGCGGCGTATCGCTGAATTGTGTGGCCAATGGGCTGTTGCTGCGCCAGGGACCATTCGAACGGATCTGGGTCCAACCAGCAGCAGGGGATGCAGGGGGCGCTCTTGGGGTCGCATTGGCAGTCACCTATGACATGAAAAAGCTGCCTCGCTCAATATCCGGCAACAGTGACGAGATGAAAGGAACATATTTGGGGCCACAATTCGATCGCGAGACAATTCGCCAGACATTAGACCTTCTCGGGGCCGTCTATCGCGAATTGTCGGACGAGCAATTATACCCCGAGGTAGTCCAGGCGTTGACTCAAGGCAAGGTGGTGGGTTGGTTTCAAGGACGCATGGAATTCGGTCCCCGTGCATTGGGCAACCGGTCGATTTTGGCCGATCCACGCTTGCCGCACATGCAGCAGACGGTGAATCGTAAGGTCAAATATCGTGAAGGATTCCGCCCCTTCGCGCCCGCGGTGTTGCGTGAGGAGGCTGGTGAATTCTTCAATCTAAATTGTGAAAGTCCTTACATGCTGTTGGTGGCGCAAGTGCATGAAAAGCATATGCGGGTGCGTGATGAGCGGGAGTTCGCGTTACGAGGTTTCGACAAGCTGAAAGTGATGCGCAGCGATATCCCTGCTGTGACCCATGTGGATGGATCGGCCAGAGTGCAGACTGTCGACGAGGCCACGAATCCGCGCTTCCATCGGCTGCTTACGGCATTCCGTCAAAGCACTGGTCAGGGAGTCCTCGTCAATACGAGCTTCAACGTTCGAGATGAACCTATCGTATGTTCGCCCGAAGATGCGTATCGCTGTTTCATGGGCACCGAGCTTGATATGCTGGTTCTCGGTAATTGTGTCCTCCACAAAACCACGCAGTCGTAAGGCGTTCATGTTTTCCGACAAAATTATTAAATGTCTAAAAGCTCCGGGCAAGGGAGATGATACGGATATCGAACTCGCCGGGGATGCACTGCGCTGTCGCCAGACGGGCGAAACCTATCCCTTCATCGGTGGTGTTCCATCTCTCTATCATCCGATGAAAGACGAAGGAATTGACATTACCAACCGGGTGCGTTCGTTTTATGAGAAAAATCCGTTTCCCAGCTATGATGGAGTAGAAGATTTCGGTGAACTCGTAAACAAAGGCCACCAAAACTTGTTTTCAGCCAGCTTGCTAAAGGCCATTGGCTGGAACAAACGAATACTAGAGTGTGGTTGCGGCACGGGCCAGTTGAGCCATTACCTTCAGCTCAACAACAATCATGTCCTTGGCGTCGACATGTCGCTGAGCAGCCTGGCGCTCGCAATCAAGCACAAAGAGAGTAACGGGCTTGTCCGCTCAAGCTTCGCTCAGATGAATATCTTCGAGCTTGCGGTCAAGGATGCCTCATTTGACGTTGTGATTGCCCACGGCGTACTGCATCATACCTTTGATCCGCAACGTGCTTTCGCAAGCATTGTGAGAAAGGCGAAACCGGGTGGGATTGTGATTGTCGGTCTGTATAATTACTTCGCTCGCGTTCCGACGTGGTTGCGCTCCAAAATCATCGGCGTTTTGGGTCCGAAGATTGATTATGTCGTCCGGAACCGTATTAGGGATGCTCGTAAAGCCGACATTTGGATAAAAGATCAGTACTTTAACCCGCACGAAACCTGGCATACGCTTGATGAGGTGCTGAGGTGGTTCGATGAAAATGGCATTGAGTTTCTTAACTGTTCACCACCTGTGCTCGATACCGCAGGTGAGACGACGGAAGATTTGTTCGCGGCGATGGAGCCCGGGAGTCGGTACCAGCGTGTGATTACCCAGTTAACCTGGCTGGCCAGCATTGCGCGAGAGGGTGCGCTGTTTGATGTCATTGGACGGCGGCGTAGCGACCTCTCCACGGATTTTGGGCCGTCAGCGTCTGCTCAGACACGACCACATATAAGCCCAAGCCCTGCTCTTGATTGATCTGTTCCATTCAGAGAGAAGATATGGGAATGGAAGCGCCAAGCGCGATGAAATCTGATCCTGGCGATGATTCGCGTGTCTGGCTTACAGGGTCCGACGCCGTGGCCGCAATCATTCAAGTGGAGGATGGACGATATCTGATGCAGCACCGCGACTCGACCCCCGAAATCTGGTATCCGGATCATTGGGGCTGTTTCGGAGGAGCGGTGCACGACGGTGAAGATCCGCAGAGCGCCCTGCGGCGCGAAGTCTACGAGGAGCTTGAATTCAAATTGGGCGATGCCACCTACTTTACACGTTTCGACTTCGACCTGACCGGCCTGCAGATGGGCCGCTATTACCGTATTTACTACATCGTGCCGATGACACTGGCGGAACTGGGCGCCGTCGTATTGCACGAAGGCAACGATGTCCAGGCCTTCTCCGGTGAGGCTGTATTGAACACACTGCGCGTCACTCCCTATGACGCGTTCGCGATGTTTCTTTATCACGAGCGTAAACGTCTGGGTCCAGAGAGGCCGGTGACATGAACCCGATTCGACACACGAACGACACGATGGTATGGCTGGACAAGTTAAATGCATTTCACTCTGTGGCTGAGATACGGCACTGGCTTACGGCCAGAGACCCAGTCTTCGATACAGGACAGCTCAAACGGTTGGCGGTGGTGGGTGCGGCCGGTGAGGGCAATCGTCTGCTGGAACTGTGTGGAAAGCTGGGAATCGAGGTTATCGCGGTATGCGATGACAATCCGACGAAGCGGGGTGTTCAGGTCGGTTCTGTGAAGGTACAGCCGATGGAAGCGCTGACGGACCTCGATCGCGAGACGCCCGTGATCATTGCCTCCCACCGCGTCCTTCGAGCGGCCGAACGGCTTAGCGCGATGGGCTTTCGGCATGTAGCCCCGTTCGCCTTACTTCAAGTCCTGAAGCCGGCGGCGTTTCCTCCCCATATGTTCTACGATGGATGGCTGGAAGATTTGTTTGAGCGCCGCAATCACTATGTCGCCCTTTCAGGCCTCTTGGCGGATGAGATGTCTCGGCGGGTGCTCGATGCGGTGCTCGGATTCCGGCTTACCCTGAACGCAGAGGTGTTGTCGCCTATCATCGAATGGGATCTCTACGGACCGGCGAGCTTGCTGGTGTATGGTGAAGACGAGGTATATGTGGACGGTGGATCCTATGACGGCGATACCATTCGCCTGTTTATTGATCGCGTTCACGGCAAGTTTTCGCGCGTGCTTGCTTTTGAGCCCGACAAAAACACTTTTCACCGTCTCGCAAGTAATTTTGCCGAGGAGCATCGGGTCGAGCCCATCAATGCCGGCTTGCACCGCCGGACCGCCACGCTCCGCTTCGATAACGCGGGCACACGAGGGTCGATTCTCGTCCAGGATGGGGGAATCGAGATTCCGGTGGTCGGTCTTGACGAAGTCCTGGGTGAAGACCGGGTCACATTCGTGAAGATGAATATTGAAGGCGCGGAGCTGGAGGCGCTCAAAGGCGCCGAAGAGGCTATCAAGCGCTGGGCGCCAAAACTCGCTATCTCTGCCTATCATCGCCCGTCTGACCTCTGGCAGCTTCCGGAGCTGATTCATGCCCTTCAGCCCGGCTATCGATTGTATCTTCGCCAACATGACGGCGGAGTCATTGAAACCGTGCTCTATGCGTTGCTCTAAGCTTCTGCGTCGATCTAAGAAGGTAATATTTGTGTTTGGGACGAGGGTGCCCTATGATCTATGTCATATCGGAGGAATCAATGCGTGATTGGTCAAAAGCGGCTTGGGTAGACCCAGCGTATAACTGGTCACCGCTGTCGGTGAGCGAATTGCCAGAACGCGTGCTGATGGACCTGGCAACGAAGTGCAATTTGCGCTGCCCAATGTGCCCGGTCTGGGGTTCAGAGGACGAAGCGGCAATCGATTCCGTTGAGGGCGTCATGGACCTCGAGGCTTCGCGTCGTCTCCTTGACGAGATCATGGTCGCGAAACCGTTGATTCAGCCCAACATGTACGGCGAGCCATTACTTGCTCCGAATCTCCGTGAGCGGATCGTTGACATGAAGGCGCGCGGCATGGCGGTGGCGATGAACACCAATGGGCTCACTCTCACCGAGGATCTCGCGCAGTTCTTTGTGGATCAAAAAGTGGATTCCGTGATGTTCAGCATTGACGCGGTTACCAGGCCGACGCTGAGAAAGATTCGCGGCATCGACAAACTAGAAAAGATTGAAACCGCGGTCTTTCGGCTACTAAAAATGCGCGGCGAGGCCGACTTCCCGCGCGTCGGTGTTTCATTCACGATTCAGGACGACAACCGCCACGAGGCGGATGCCTTTGTCTCACGTTGGGTCGGCGTGGTGGACGTAGTGCGGATGGGCATTATTTTCGTGAACGGCACGTTTCCGGACATGGAAACCCCTCGCGAAAGATTGCCCTGTCCTGCCGTCTATAACACACTTCCGGTGCATAATGACGGGACTGTCACGGTATGTTGTCTCGATGGGTTCAAGACAACCAACATGGGCAACGTGTTTAAGGACGGCGTGACGGCCGTCTGGCACGGTGAAGACTTGGCAAAAGTTCGCTATTACCATGAGACCGGGCAATGGGACCAGGTACCATTTTGCAAGCCCTGTAACGGATGGGCTCAATATGAATTTGAGGAAGAAGTCCGTGACGGGCTGCTCATCCGCAAATCGCCGCAATATACCTACTACAACAAAATTTCGCGGTTAAAGAATTGGCAGGGGAACTTACTGGGCGGGCATCCGGCGCCGCCTTCGGAACTCACCGAACCAATGGCGTAGAATCCGCGTTCCCGGATGTCAGCGAAAGTGTTTTAGCTCCTGTAAGAAGATTGCCAGAGAATTTTGGGTCGGGCAAAAAGCCGGTCAATTTGCGGTTGAGGCTGTGCCGCCACACTTAGCATTCCTACACACGAAATGTGATGATGCGTTATAAGTCACGTCCACTACTGTTATTCGGTGCCCACGGCCGGCTCGGTGCAGCTATCGCCCAGGCGGCGGGTCAAGCCGGACGATCCGTGTCTTGTATCACCTGGGCTGAAGCAAAGCCCTGGCGTCACCTCGATGACCCCACGGTTATTGTGAAGCGCTTCACTCAAGCTTCCGAAAGCACCGAAGTTGATGTGCTATTTGCAAATGGCCTCACTGATCCAGCGCGACCGGTCGACGAGCTTGGATATTCTAACTGCGAGTTGCCCCTTAAAATCATAGAGGCGATGCGAGAAGCGAAGGGGATGCGCTTTCTTACGTTCGGCACGGTCATGGAAGAGTTCGCACAGCATGCCGACACTAAGCGATATCTTGCTTCGAAATGCGCGCTGGCTTCGGGCATCGAAACGTTGGCCGCTGACCCTCTCTACTCACACAGACTGGTCCATCTTAGGTTACATACGCTTTATGGCGCGGAACCGGCGGCCCACTCCTTCCTGGGACAAATTTGTGGGAGCCTTCAACGAAACGAATCCTTCCTGATGAGCAGCGGATGGCAGTTACGCGAGTTTCATCACGTCCGTGACGTGGCCAGCTCAGTGCTGGCCCTGTGCGGACGCCCTTGGGACTCTTTAACCCCTGATGTTCTTAGCTTTGGTCGGCCGGTTCAGTTGAGGGGACTTGCAGAGACGGTATTTGCCGACTTTGACCTTTCCGATCTGCTCAAGGTTGGTCAACTAACGACTCCTTCTGGTGAAAACTTTGAGAAGGTCATACCCCGTTCGCCGGAGTGGTTAATTGCCCGTGAAAGAGAGCCGATGAAAGGCGTGATCGATTGGCTCGCTGAATTCATTGGCTGCGGCACCACATCCCGTTCGGATCAGTTCGAAGCCCTATGTCGCGAATATCGACTATCGGCATAGAACGCAAAAGAGTTTCCTCACTCAGGACACCATGACAGGCGGCAGACTCAAGGGTGCTCATACCGTCTGGTCATTCGCAATATATTCGGAGAAGAACTTACCCGAGACGAACAATTGAGGGCGTTTCAGCACTATGGATTTTGGCATCCCAGAGATACGCTGCGGGATAAAAATGTTCTTAAGCAACTTGGTGCGCATGCCAAAGCCACTTGGAAGATTTGGGGATGAGTGTGACTAATGGATCGGTCGATCGAAACTTCTGGCGCGGGAAACGCGTCTTTATCACCGGTCATACCGGCTTCAAGGGAAGCTGGCTCAGCCTGTGGCTTACTGAACTCGGCGCAGTCGTTCGCGGATACGCGCTCGCGCCCGAGACAGATCCCAACTTGTTTTCCATCATTCAGCTGGAAAAGCGCGTCAATCATTGTGTCGGCGATGTGACCGACCGCGCTGGATTCACCGCCGCGGTTTCTAGTTTTGCTCCGGAAATTGTTTTCCATCTTGCCGCTCAACCCTTGGTGCGCCGTTCTTATGCCGAACCGGTCCGCACCTATGAGACGAATGTCATGGGAACCGTTCATCTTCTCGAGGCCTGTCGCGGTCTGGATCAACTCAAGGCGATTGTCCTAGTCACCTCCGATAAGGTATACGAAAACCAAGAACGGCTCTCGGGATATCGAGAAAACGATCGCCTTGGCGGGAGGGACCCTTATAGCAGCAGCAAGGCATGCACCGAATTGATTGCGCAGTCTTATCGCGTTTCCTTCCTTGAGGCTGCCGGGCCCGGTGGTCCTGGCGTGGCTCTAGCCTCGGCACGGAGTGGAAATGTGATCGGAGGCGGTGACTGGAGTGAGTGTCGTCTTGTGCCGGATGCTGTGAGAGCGTTTACGAGATGTGAACCGCTGGAGGTGCGCAATCCGGGTTCTACGCGTCCGTGGTTACATCTCATCGATACCCTGAGAGGGTATCTGGTTCTCGCACAAGCCCTATGTGCAAGCCGTGACTTCGCCGGAAGCTGGAATTTTGGCCCACCGAGAGAGGGTGAGTGGAAAGTTGCCGCCTTGGCAGATGGCCTTGTTTCCGAATGGGGAGGCGGGGCGCGGTGGAAGAATTGTTCGGATCCGCACAAGCCATATGAGGCCGGACAGCTCAGCTTGGATTGCAGTCTGGCCTATGATCGCCTGCACTGGATTCCCAGAATTCCTCTCGCTCTAGGGATTGCTCTCGCGGTCAAGTGGTATCGACAGTACTATGAACATCCTTCTGACAGCCGCGCAAATTCCGATCTGCTCGTGGCTCAAATCGAACAGGACGGAATGAGTCAGTAATATTATTAGGGTTATGGGGGCTGTAGGTCTTACAATGGTGTAGTGAGTCATTCAACATACCAGGACCACGCATTGTGACAGTAAGCGCGGACCCCACAGTTAAAAAGCTTCTGTCGATCATCGTTCCTGTCTTTAACGAAGAAGAGAACATCGAGCGATTCTATACACGGACGACCACCGTCTTGGAGGGCCTCGCCGACCAATACGACTGGGAATTTGTATTTACCGACAACCACAGTACGGACGATACTTTTGAGCGTCTGCAGGACCTCGCGCGCCGCGACAAAAGAGTAAGGGCGTTTAGCTTTACCAGGAATTTCGGGTTCCAGCGATCCATTCTAGCGGGATATAGACTGGCCGGCGGCGCCGCAGCGATTCAGATTGACTGCGATCTGCAAGATCCGCCTGAATTAATCCCGGAATTTGTAAGTCTCTGGGCAGCAGGCTACAAGGTCATCTATGGCGTGCGTAAATCGAGACCTGAAGCCTGGTGGCTTCGGACGATGCGGCGATTCTTTTACTTTTTGATAAACGCCTTGAGCGAACATCCACTGCCGCGAGATGCCGGCGATTTTCGTTTGATTGACAGAGAAATAATTACTCTGCTTGATCAATACTCAGACGAACAGCCTTATGTGCGCGGGTACATTGCGACGCTTGGTTATAATCAGGTCGGGATTGAGTACGACCGATCACAGCGCCTGCACGGCAAGAGTGGATTCACTTTCGGGGAAATGATGAACCTTGCCCTTGATGGCATTGTCAGTCACTCTATTCTGCCGCTTCGGCTAGCGAGTCTGATAGGAATCACCGTTTTTGCTATCGCCGTACTCGGAGTCATTATTTACTTGGTACGTCGTTTAATCTATTCGGGGGAGCACTGGCCTGCAGGGTTTGCAACACTTGTTATCCTGATCCTGATGTCCATGGCGGTCAATGCGGTCTGCCTCGGGATTCTTGGAGAATATGTGGCGCGCATATACAAACAGGTCAAAAAGGGGCCTCTCACGATTGTCGAACGATATATAGAACCTGAAACAGCCGCTGGGGGCGAGCAGCGATACATTTCAGCGGGCATCGCAATGCCCAGGGTAAATGACCAGCGTGAACCTCGGATAATCAGCGGGAAGGGCGACTGATTTTGACGGTTCTGCCACCGAGAAGCCTAACGGGCATGAAAGATTGCGTAATTTAAAGCAAGGCAGTGCCATGATAGATGGCGCTATGCGATGCCCGATCTGCAAGGGCCATTCGCCCTTCTACTCTCCGCATCCGGAAGTTTCCCTCTACCGATGCCAGGACTGTACCCACCGCTTCAGTGTTCTCTCAACGCCGAACACCGCGGAACACTACGGGCCGGAATATTTTGAACAAACACATCGAAATTGGTTCATGAATCCTGATCTGAGACACTTTGAACACCTTGCCGGATTTATCCGAGCTGCGGGGACGGTTCGATCTGTCGTTGATGTTGGCTGTGGGAAGGGCGGCTTTCTTGGTTATCTCGGCGCTCGGATGGATCCGGGGCTATCACTTACCGGCATCGACCTCTCTCCGAATCCACCAGATCCGAAGATTGAGTATGTCTGTGCTGACGTCATGAGTCTACCCATGTCTCGTCAATTCGATGTCGTTGTCAGCCTAGCCGTTATTGAGCATATAGGAGATGTTCACGGTTTCACCGAGAAGTTGGCTGATTTGTGTCGGGCTAATGGGCGCGTGATCGTTACGACAGTCAACGATAATAGCGTCTTGTATGGTATGGCTCGGGCTCTCAGGCGTGTCGGCTTTACGCTTCCTTTCGACCGCCTTTACAGTGGTCATCACCTTCATCATTTTACTCGTCGCTCGCTGACCCGGTTGCTTGAACTGAAGGGCTTCTCGATCGAGGCAGTTATTCTGCATGATGCTCCGCTTGCCGCGATTGACATTCCGGTATCCTCTCCCGGCATGGCAAAGATGCTCCGTCTAGCTGTAGGAGCGCTCTTTGTCGCTGGACGTCTGTTCCGGCGAACCTATCAACAAACAGTCGTGTGTCGAAAAGGTGATCACTCCCCATTGTTGAGCGAGATTGAGAATCATGAGCCTATGACGGACGGGATGGTGCACTCAATCGTGAGCCGTGCGCTGTTTCAGGATACCTGTTCAAAATACGACGGGCGTCGGGAAAGACAGGAACAGATGTCCTGCTGGTTTTTGGGCATACTCCCAATTCGGACTCAGGCATCAGTAGTGGAACCTTGCATCTAACCCTCTCCTAGCTTTTTCGCCTAGACCATTAACACGGTTGCTTCCAAGCCTGCTGAAGGGCAAACGAGAGCTTCCGATTCGAGAAAGTGACATAGCCTATGACTCCTCAGTACGACGTTGCAGTAAAGGATATTATCGACGGCTTGGGTGATTGGCGGATGTGGGGCCGACTTGGCTGGCAGGAGACGAAGCGACGCTATCGGCGAACGCTGATCGGGCCATTTTGGACGACACTGTCGCTTGGGATCTTTATTTTCACCTTGGGTATTCTATGGGCGCAGTTGTGGAAACAGGACACGAAAACTTATTTGCCTTTCCTGTGTTCCGGGATGCTGGTGTGGGTCATGATTTCAGCCATTATTACCGAGGGATGCGCCGTCTTTATTTCCGCAGAAGGATTAATCAAGCAACTGCGTTTCCCATACACCCTGCTTGCATGTTCAGTGGTCTGGCGCAACTTTATTGTATTTCTCCATAACCTTGTGATCTTCATTCTGGTGGCGATATACGCACAGGTGCCGTTTACCCGGTTTTCATTATTGGCTATTCCCGGTCTCCTCCTGGTTTTTCTGAATGGGATATGGGTGGTCACGCTCCTAGGGCTCCTCTGCTCGCGGTTCCGTGACATCCAGCAGATTATTACGAGCATGCTGCAAGTCGCAATGTTTGTCACACCGATCTTTTGGGCGGCGACACAATTGGGACCCCGGTTCACTAAATTTGTTGACTACAATTTCCTTTTCCATTATGTGGACATTGTTCGCGCACCCCTTCTGGGGCAAGCACCCTCGAGGTGGAGTTGGGTTCTGACGATCGGCATTACGGTTATTGGATGGGGATGCACACTTTACCTGTTCAGCCGCTTTCGGCGGCGTATGCCTTATTGGTTGTGAGAAGGACACTTGGCATCACTCATTCTTGAAAACGTTACCGTAGAGTTCCCCATCTACGGCTATCAAAAGAGCTTTCGAAGCGCCCTGTCGCGTGCCTCCGGCGGGCTTATCCGCAAAGAAGGAACGCATAACCAGCGCGTCACGGTCCGCGCACTGGATAACATCTGTCTTACGCTCAAGCACGGGGATCGTCTAGGAATCGTCGGACACAATGGAGCGGGCAAATCAACACTGCTTCGGGTGTGCGCCGGTGTCTATGAACCCTGCCATGGCAGAGTGAGCATCGAGGGTCATGTTTCGCCGTTGTTTAATACATCACCAGGGATGGACGGTGATGATACGGGTTACGAAAACATTCTGACCTGCGGCTTGTTTCTTGGCATGAGTCGCGAGGAGATCGCCAGCAAAACGGGCGATATCGAGAAGTTTTCGGAACTCGGCGAATACCTCTCGCTACCGGTAAGGAGCTATTCCACGGGAATGAACGTGCGTCTTGGATTCGCGATTGCCACGGCGATAGACCCCGAGATTCTGATTCTCGATGAGGGCTTGGGTGCGGGGGACGCCCGTTTTGCAGAACGAGCGAAAAAACGGGTGGATGCGCTTATCGAGCGATCCAGTATTTTGGTGCTTGCCTCGCACTCAGACACGCTTATTCAAACAATGTGCAATAGAGCCATTCTGCTAAATCGAGGTGTGATGATCGCGAGCGGCGGAGTAGATGAAGTAATCGACGTCTATCATGAAATGAATGCAAATGCGAATCTGGAAGAGGGCACTTCGTAAACATCGGTGCCGTAGAAAAGTAGCCTTTTTACTTCCTTGTTGTCTTCTGGGGTCTCTAGTTGTATATGTCGAGCCGTGTGGTTCCAGATGCGCAGGCCCTCAACCTCATGGTGAGTTTGTTACACCGGACCTGCTTCTTTCGTAAGATTCGGTCGCCGCGAGGGAGGATTTCTTCTCTTCGTTGAGGCCTGAACAAACGGCACCAGCGTAAGGTGGTGTCAACCAACCCGGCAGCAAAAAGATTTGCCAACGTTCACTGATAATTAGGATATTTGATGATCGATCACGATATTGCATATGGACCTATCAAGCGATGCCAAGTCTGCGGATTTCACTCTCTCGAGCCTGTCATTGATCTCGGTCATCAACCGCTTTGCGATTCCTTGTTGAGTCGCGAGCAACTTGACCGTCCTGAGCCGACCTTCCCGCTTCGATTGGTACGCTGCCCGAAGTGCGGACTGGGCCAACTTGACTACGCCGTGGACAACAGCATTGTTTATCACCCTGATTATCCCTACCGTAGTGGCGTTACCCAACAGGTCGTCGAGCATATGCAAGGGTTGGCGCAGTATGTGGCAAGGCTCGGAATCCGAAAGGAATCATTTGCCGTAGACATAGGGTCAAATGATGGCACTTTGCTTGGGACAATTAAAAAGCACGGTGCCCGGGTGCTCGGCGTCGAGCCAACCAATATCGCGCTCATTGCTCGCGAATCAGGGGTCGATACCGTCCAGTCGTTCTTCACTGAGAAGGTTGCCATCGAGATCGCAAAAGAGCACGGGCAGGCGGACCTACTTACCGCCACCAATGTCTTTGCGCACATGACGTCCCTCGGTCAGTTCATGCGAGGTGCCGAGATTCTTTTGAGAGACGGTGGGATCTTCATTGTTGAGGTGCACTATCTTTTAGAGATACTTCGCAAAGGGCAATACGACAGTATTTATCATGAGCACTTGCGTTCGTATAGCCTGAAGTCGCTCTGTGTTTTGTTCGACATGTATGACTTTACCGTGGTGGATGCTGAGGTGATGGATCGCTATTCAGGCACTATCCGACTAACCGCTCGTAAGGGGAAAGGTCATACAGCACATCCAAGGATTGGCGATCTGCTCAAGGTGGAAGAGGAATTTGGAATCTTCAGGCCCGAGGTGTATGCGGCATTCGTGCAGAAGGCGCTCCGTGCTCGCCGGGATCTTATGGCGCTAGCGCTAGAATGTTGGGGGAAGGGATTAAGTTTTGTTGGGAATTCGTGCCCCGGACGTTGTAGTACGCTGATAAACTATACCGGCCTTGACACCACATTGATGCCGTACATCTGTGAGCAACCCACTTCGCTCAAACTCGGCATGTACCTGCCCGGCAAGCACATTCCAATTGTGGAAAACAGCCGTTTGATTAAAGATCAGCCTGACTTCGTCGTGTTGCTGGCTTGGCATTATGCCGATCCGATCATCAAGGAACTGCGGGATCGAGGCCTTCGATCGAAACTGGTGATCCCGCTCCCGGAACTTCGCATTGTCACCAACTGAATATCGTCCCAAGTTTTTTGCGAGAACGAACGCATGAAAGTCGTCATCCTTGCCGGTGGATTCGGAACGAGGCTTGCCGAGGAAACTGATCACATACCGAAGCCGATGGTCGAAATTGGTGGAAAGCCCATTATCTGGCATATCATGAAGACCTACGGGCACTACGGCTTGCAGGACTTCATCATCTGTTTAGGCTACAAAGGCCATGTCATCAAGGAGTATTTCAACAATTACCGGCTTCAGGCCAAAGACATGACGATCGACATCGGACGTAATATCGTGACGATGGCCGACGGCATGACAGATCCTTGGCGTGTCTCCCTCATCGATACCGGCATAGATACGCTCACCGGCGGGCGCTTAAAGCGCATCGCAAGCCATGTGGGATCGGAAGCTTTCTGCATGACATACGGCGATGGTATCGCGGACATCGACATTACTGCTCTGATCCGCTTCCATCGCTCACATGGAAAGCTCGCGACGATCACAGTGCACCGCCCACCCAGCCGCTTTGGCATCGTAGAACTCGACGGGGACCAAGTAACCGGAATTCGAGAGAAAGATACGGAGGACGGTACTCTTATAAACGTTGGCTTCTGCGTACTAGAGTCTGCGGTTTTCGATTTTATCGATGGCGACAAGGTTGCCTGGGAGCAAGGACCGCTGCAAAAGCTAGCGAGCGCCAAACAGTTGATGGCTTTCCACCATCGGGGCTTCTGGCACCCAATGGACACGCTTCGTGACAAGCGCGCGCTTGAGGAGCTGTGGCGCACCAAGCCCGCTTGGAAGATATGGCCGTAATGCCGATTCATAAATATGACGTGTGGTGTGATTTGGGAGTAATCTCAAGGCATCCACATTGGCAATAGCAGTCGGATGACTCTCACCCGTCCGAGGCCACCCTCCTAGCGATCGATAGCAGACGAGCACGAATTTCCTCGCTTGACGAATAAGAGTCCCTGGACCGCTGATTGCGGATGGCCGTTGATGGGCACAGTGCACACGCCGAAAGTGCAGATACGAAGAGCCTGCGTTCATTATCCCTTGAGCAAATCGTCAATCGTAGAAGCAAACCAGAAAGAAGGACTTAATGCCGGTTATTAGCATCATCACTCCCTGTTTCAATGAGGAAGCAAGTATCGCCAAGTTCTATCAGTCGATACGGCAGATCTTCGACGAAAAATTGCCGCACTACCAGCGCGAGCATATTTTCTGCGATAACGCCTCTACCGACCGGACGGTTACCCTTTTAAAGGAAATTGCCCGTACCGACCCATCGGTCAAGATCATTGTTAATTCGAGAAATTTCGGAATACTTCGTAACACGTTCAATGGTGTCTGCAGCGCATCGGGTGATGCAGTTCTGCTCTTTATGCCGGTGGATATGCAAGATCCGCCCGAACTCATTCCGGACTTCGTGCGCCTTTGGGAGTCTGGCTACGAGATCGTCTTTGGCATTCGCGATAAACGTGAAGAGCCATTCATGATGCGAACCCTTCGGAGGCTGTACTATCGAATAATAAGTAGTTTTTCATACGTAAGCTATCCGCCCAATGTAGGAGACTTTCAGCTAATCGACCGTAAAGTGCACCAGGCATTGCTCAGGACGCATGAGTCAGACCCCTTTCTTCGCATGATGACGTTTGAAGTCGGATTTCGCTCCGTCGGCGTTCCTTACACCTGGCGCGCGCGCGCGGAGGGCCGATCCCGCAACAACTTGGCGCAACTGATCGACCAAAGCTTTATCGGCCTCATCAGTTTCAGCAACATTCCGTTGCGTCTCGCCCTTTTCAGCGGATTTGCAATCTCGGTCTTCAGCATTATTTACGGTTTGGCGGTTATCGCCCTAACTTTGATGGGATATGTGGTTGCCGGCCGCGGCATTCCTACCATTATCGTAGCCTTGTTTTTCTTTAGCGGCGTGCAGTTGTTTTTTATCGGCGTTCTGGGCGAATACCTGCTGGCCGTTTTCAATCTCGCTCGCAATCGCCCTATTGTCACGGAGCGGGAGAGAGTTAATTTTGTTGATAAATGAACATTGATGAAATCGCCGTCGGCGTAGTCGGCGCAGGATTCGGACGCTATGGTTTAGTCCCCGCATTTCGCCGTGACCGTCGATGCCGGATCGTGGCACTCTGCACTTCGACGAAAGCGTCGGCAGAAAGATTCGCAACGTCGCTTGACATCCCACACTGCTTCGCTGACTACCGTCTGATGTTTGAGTCGGTACCGATGCGTGCGGTAGCGATAGCCGTGCCGCCAAGGGCTCAGCCGGCTATTGCTCGGGCAGCTCTTGAAGCTGGAATAGCTGTCTTCGCTGAGAAGCCCCTCGCCTCCGATCTCGCTTCCGCAAGGGATTTACTCGATTGCGCGGCGAATGCCGCGGTGAGTACGGCAGTGGACTTCATGTTCCCTGAACTTGCCACATGGTGCCTCGCGCACGAGATGATCCGGGAAGGACAATTGGGCTGCATACGACATGTGATGCTGGATTGGAGAATGGAAAGTTATGACAATGCTCGTGGGAGCATCCTATGGAAGACGAGTTCGGAGGACGGGGGTGGCATTCTATCCCACTTCGGCAGCCACTGCTTCTACCATTTGGAGTGGTTCTTCGGCCCCATTGGCGGCCTCATGGCTGATCTTAGTGCAGCCCCGGACTTGGCATCGACCGGCGACACGATGGCAATTTTAGGAGTTCAGTTCGAGAGAGGCGTTACGGCGTCAGTTTCATTATGCAGCGCGGCACCTTTCGGTAGCGGGCACCGACTCGAAGTCTATGGCGAAGGGGGAACACTCGTTCTAAGAAATTCGACGAATGACCCAGTGATCGGATTTGAGTTGTTGTATGCGCGCCGAGGTGATCGTACCCTGTTGCAGATCGCTCACGAAGAGTCTGACCAGCAAACGGCTGGCGAGGATCATAGAGTTCCCCCTGTGGCGCGTCTTGTACGGCGATTCCTCGATTCAGTTTCTGGGGGACCCGCAGTCCGACCGTCTTTCGCGGATGGGGTTCGTGCGCAGGAGCTTATTGAAGCCGCGCGCCGGTCGGCCAGCGACCGGGTATGGGTTCAAGTATCCTCAGGACGCCACGCGCGATGAGACTCACGCATGTGGTCTGTACGAGACGCTTCGTCGCGCGCACTGTTATGGTTGTGTTGGCGGCAACGCTGATCGCAGAGCTAGCTTTTCGTTACGTACGAATTGCCCAGATTGTCGAAGCGCAGTCAATGTATCGGTCGGTTGGTTACACCGGAGGGTTGGTTTTTAGCTTTGCAGACCTGTTATTTGACGACCAAGGCCGCACACCGCCGCATATAGAAGCTTTGCGCGCACCCCATTCAATTGAGAGTGGATCGGCAGAGCAACTTCAAGCGTACCCAAATTCTATACCTAGCCCAGGAGCGCACGGGCTTTTCTTAACGAACCGCGATGGGTTTTTCTGGTGGTTCGAACGAAACGGTGCGATCAAACAGGAGAGCCGGTTCCACCTGAACAATCTTGGACTGATTTCGGTAAATGATTTCAAGGTGAAGCGGGCACACCCCACTTTCCGTATTGTCGTCCTCGGCGATGAGCTCACTGCGGCTACGACTGCAAATAAATCTTGGCCGGACCACCTTCAAGATATCTTGAACCGCGACCCGGAGCTACATAAGATCGGCCCTATCGAGGTCATCAACTTCGGATGGCCAGACGCGGATTTCGATACCTTCAGCCGTGTCTGGATAGATAAGGCCCGTGGCCTCAAGCCCGATCTTTTGATTGTCAACATAGCCGAACATCTTTTCGACCGCATGCCAAATCCGGATGCGCGTATACCCAGTGGACCCCAATACAAAACATTCTGGGAGCCGTTCGCTGCCCCTAACGGCTTGCGGGCATGGTTAATTGTTACATGCTATGGAGAGGGTCGGCGCCTGAGAGATCCGGATTGCAACACCGGAAGGCCCTTCGGACTTTGGTTGCCAAAGGCTCTAGCGCATGACGCCCAAGCACTGTCGAAGGTACAGGATCAGATCGTTTTCGACTATGTAGGACAGCTGGTGTGGCATGACTGGAGACTCACTTGGCCTCTCGCGCTGGCCGGACGGCTCTCAGATCCTCTACAGGTTCGGACTTTCAATAGCACAGCTACGGTCAGCGTAATCCCACCGCTGAAGCCGGAAGTCAGGGTAGAAAATGCGTCGAGGCACCTGGCCGCCATCTTGGATGATTTTCCCGCGACGCTCATGATAGTTAACCGGAACTACACAGAACTTACACCGAAGCCGGCAGACCTGCCTATGGTCAAAGCGTTGCAGCGCTCGAATCCCAGATTCCGCATCGAGGATATGGCGGGGTATCTCCCAACGCAGGGTGGTGGGTTGGAGGCTTGGTACCAAGTAGGATTAGCGCAGGAGAAGTGGTCGGACAAAGGTCACGAGGTGAATGCGCGAGCTGTCGCAGCGCTCGTGATACGCAGACTGCGCGATGACGGATTCTTGCCGATGGCAGGAGAATGATCCGCCTCGCCGCGCTTCAAGCCTGGCTTGATGCGCCATTCCGGGCCCCCCCGGAAACTTTGCGCACGCGTACGAAGATTTTTCTAACGCACACGCTGGCCTTCGGGGTATTGTCCCTCCTGCTGTTGTTTCGCAATCGGGACCAGATTCTTTTTACTGGGGATCTATATCACTTCTTCATCAATATCATTAAGCAGTTGGATAAGGCTCCCTTCCTTTCCCAGACTGCAAACGTACTCGTCTATGGCAATGTCGACTACGGACTCAATCCACGCATTCTGCCAGCGTTTTTGCTTGCAAGGCTGGTTCCCGACAATTGGACAGTCGTCGCCGTCTATACCGGGTTCTCAATTGAAATCTTCGCAGCGGTATTCCTTGCAAGTTGGCTACTTCGATTGCCCACGCTTGTCGCCGCGCTCTCAGCATGGACCGCCTGCCTCGCCTTTCTCCCCTACGGCTGGCCCTACATTGCCTGGGTGGAACTCAGTATCATCATCCCAGGGCTATACACGGTCTCTGCGCTCTTTATCTTGTTCACAGGACTGTTCTTCCAAGTAGGCCAGGGCAGCGCAGCTTCGGCTTTTGTGATAGCACTCCTCTTGGTACTCATCGCGCTGTATTCTGTCATGGCGCTTGTGCAGTTCACAGTGCTGTTGTTCTTCATGCTTGCTTGGTCATGTCTCGGTGCGACCTTGCTCTCCTCGACTTGGAAAGAAATGGGCATGAAGACTCTTTCTGGGCTACTCCTAGTCCTGGCTTTCTGGCTGCTAGGTATATTCAACTACTTAGAGTCCTATTACAGGTATAATTGGATTGATTTGCTCAGCCTCGATCCGGGGCGTCCTCTGATGTTGTTCTTTCAACGGCTGAGCGGCCTTTATGATGCATTAGGAAACTTCGATTTTTACCAGGCATTTCACATTGCCAGGTCTGGAGTACCTGCATGGATAAGCAAGGAGTTCGCGATCTTTACCTTGGTCTCGTTCGGCGTGTCGTTGTTCTTTTTCCTTAATCGGCGTGACAGCAGTCTATTTAGGTTTCTGATTCTTTTCCTCGTAACACTCGGCGGGTACCTGACCTGGCAATGGGCATATCTTGAAGCCATCATGGCGCCGCTCTGGGCTGTCATGTTCTCGATCGGAATCGTCATTCTCTATCGTTTGTTAAGCTTTCTTGCCGTTCATAGCAGACGCAGTGAGTGGTGGGATTATGTGTCGCACCACCTCGCGAGGCGAATCTCAGTCGAACTCTCGCTTGACCGAATGATCGTGTTGGTAGTTATAGGCATTCTTGTATGGAGTACAGCCTTGCACCTTAAGCACGCCAACTTAGGATGGCCGTCATATCGGTACGCTCAAACACCTCCTGGGGAAATTTATCCGTTTCTCAGCAACAATATAGGATTGCAAAGGACGGAGGCTTTTAGAGGTCGGTTGGCCAACATCGCACGTACTAAGAAAGTGGATGTCTTGCCTGATGGGAGACAATACATTTACGAGGCGCAGCAGAACCTTGATCACGATATCGCGTTCGCCATAACAAGGGGAGCCGATTTCCGTCATTCGACGATGGTTAATGCCATCCCCACGCTGTTCGACGTGAGTCGATTCGTTGCGCCCGGTACGGTAGCGACGATGAACTACTTCCTAACCGAGCCGACTCATTACAAGCAGCCACAGTTTCTTTACCCGAGTCGGTACGATGCTCGCTGGATGGCCTTTTTCGGCATTCGTTACGTTATCCACAACGAGCTAATCGATTCCGCTCCTCCGCCCTTAATCACACAGAGGTTAGGTGAGCATAGCCTTTATCTCTATGAAATCCCCCATCCCAACATCGGCAACTACAGTCCGACAGAGGTGGTTTTTGCCGGGTCCTTGTCAGACGCCTTGGAAATCATGGCTGACCAAGAGTTCGATTTCCGAAAGAAGGTCGTCGCCGATCAACTGATACCCGCGTCTCTCGTGTCGACCGCGCATACGCGCCTGAATATTGTACGCGGACAACTTGACTTCCAGGCCACCAGTTCCGGGTGGTCACTGGTCGTACTTCCATTCGAATTTAGTCGTTGCCTGCGCGTGTCTCAGGGATCGAAATTCACCGGCCATCTTCCCACGCTGCATCGTGTGAACGCTCACCAGATCGGGGTCTTGTTCGAGAGGGAAACGGCCGTCATCATTTCGTTCGTATTTGGGCCTTTAGAAAACGCAGGGTGCCGCGCGGAGGACGCTCAGGACTGGCGTGCACTCGGCGTTCGCGAAGCAGGGTCGTTTCGCGGCGTCGACATTCGCGGAGGACCGGCCAAACCATCGAAAATAGCGACAGGTAATGGGAAATTGGGGAAGATCTTCACGGTCAGCGAGACATCGGTTCTTTAGTCCGGGTATCGATCTCCTGACTATGATGTCTGAGAAGAGGTGCTGTGGGTAGTACTCGATCATTTTTTGCTCGGTTCGGGACCTGAAGAGCATTTAGCTTGAAATAAATCATCTCTTGAGGAATCCTACCGTAGCTGCCATGGCGAGCAACACCTTGCGACCATTTTACTTTACCGTCATCTTCTGGGGAGACGCCCATCGCCGGTATTTTCTTGATCTGCTACTGGCCTCCCTGCTTTCTCCCAACAACATTCCCGTGCTCAATCCGGCCCGGAAGAGCAAATTTCTGATTGTGACGACTCGCTCCGACTGGGACGCGCTGCAATCCGAACCCCTCTTCCAGCAGATGACACGATATCTCGAACCTGTCTGGTTCGAGATGCCGTTCCCCCAGCCGGACGACCTCAAGATGCTGGTTATGTCGAGAGGTCACAAGCAGGTAACCATGCGGGCCTTTGCAGACCGTGCCTACGGTATCTTTGTCACTCCGGATTTGGTTTTGTCAGACGGCTCCGTGGCTGCGATGCAGCGGCTGGCCGAAGCGGGGCGAAAAGTGGTGTTGTCCGTGGCGATCCGTTTCGCGCAGGAAACGCTTCTGCAAGAGCTGGAACGGCAAGGGTACCTCAAATCCGGACAGTCCCTTGTCTTGCCGGCTCGCGATCTGATGCGCATAGCGCTGCAGCATCTGCACACCGAAACGCTCCGGTACGAGTTCGATGCGCCGTACTTCGCCGACCTGCCGATCTCAGTCTACTGGTGGGTTCCTGAAGGTCACGGCATGATTATTTATAGTTTTAGTTGGGCTCCGCTGCTGGTGGATTACGCGGCGCTCAGAGATCACGATGCGAGCACCTTCGACGAGTGGACCATGGACGGCGACTACATCCACCGGAATTTTCCCGATCCGGACGATGTCTATGTGTGCCGAGACAGCGATGAGCTGGTGCTCGTCAGTTTTACCAAGGAAGCCGACCTGCATTTCGATCTGACCGTGGATCCCAGGCGGCGGTGGTGGAACCGTTTCGCCGTTTCGGCCAAGGCTCAGCGGATATGGGACTTGAGGGACAGCCCGATCATGGATCCTTTGAAGCGATCCATTTTCCAGCAGCCAGTGTACTTGCACAGCACCGATCTCACTCCGGGATGGCAGGACTGGCAGAAACACACCGAGGACATCCTTGCCTCGGCCTCCTATCCAAATAATATGCCTCGCCACATAGAAAGACAGTTTGTCTCCGATGTCTATACCTATTCGGGAACCGGCGGAAGCCGATTTTCTGATTGGGTCGTGGAATGGTTCGCCGATGAATCTTCACCGAACGGATTCGTGTGGTGGTTGATCATATTGTTCTGGCTGGTCGTTATCAGACCGTACCGGCATGTCGTGACTCGCACCATCTCGGGCTACTTCATCTTCAATTGGTATTGGCGATACCGGCGATTTGTGTGGTGGCGCGCGAAGGTAAAATTAGGATGGGCCAGGGAAACGCACTACAACTGGACTGATACGCATTGGGCGGAACCAGGGGTGAGTCTCGTTTGCCCGGTGTTTACAATCCGATGGCTGTGGTCACAATGCTCCTGGTTCATGACCGAGTGCAAACAATGCGGTTTCGATATGAAGCATGTCCTAGGTCTTCTGCGGGCAGGCCACAATAGCAATCCGGAGAAATGAGATGCGGGCCAACCCTAAATAAGGCCGGAAAAGATAGGACACTCTTTTCGTGCTGGTGCACATTGCTGAGCAAGCAGTTTAGCCCAAAACGCGTGGTGTCATGAATGTGAGTGGCGGAGTAGGCGAAGTGATCGAAGTCTATCATGAGATGAATGCCACTCAGGAAGAGGCAACATTGTGAGCGTCAGTCGCGAAGAAAACCAACCTTTTTACTTCCTTGTTGTCTTTTGGGGATCAGAGTACCGCGGCTATTTTACTGATATCTGTTTGGCATCGCTACTTGCCAATGGAAACATTCCATCGCTCGATCCCGGTCGCAAAAATCGTTTCATTATTTGCACAACACGCGTGGACTGGGACGAACTTCAAGGCCATGCATTAATAAGCTTGCTTAAGAATTATATCGAAATTGAATGGGTGGAGATGACATTTCCGGAGCCTGGTGACTTGAAGATGCTCGTGATGTCAAAAGGACATCGGAGTTTGTCGGCACGGGCGTTCGAAGATCGCGCGTACGGAGTATTCCTCACGCCGGATTTGATGCTGTCTGACGGGTCGGTAGCCGCCCTTCAACGATTGGCAAGCGCCGGCAAACAGGTGGTGCTGGTTGTTGCCATCCGCTTTGGCTATGAAAAGCTGCAACCGGCCTTGCAAATGGCAGGTTACATGAAACAGGGTCAGCCGATGACCGTGACTCCGAGGGAATTGATGCGTCTCGCGCTGCCTAGCCTTCACAGCGAGACTCTCCGCTACGAATTCGACAAGCCTTACTTTGCTAGTTCACCCATTTCTGTGTATTGGCAGGTACCCCGGGGCAACGGCATCATCATCTATAGTTTTAGTTGGGCCCCCCTGCTGGTGAACTATGGAGGGCTTGATGCGCATTGCACGGATACGTTCGACAAGTGGACGCTTGATGGCGACTACGTGTACAGAAATTTCTGTGAATTTAGAGATATCCACGTCGTCGCCGATAGCGACGAGATCTCATTGGTGAGTTTCACGAAGGAGTCGGAGCTTCATTACGAATTCTCGTACGAGTATAGAAATATGAATCGATGGATTGCCAAATTCCGAAAGATCCAAATGGTGCGAACTCTTCGGGACAGTTCGGTCATGGATCCCCTGAAACGTCAAATCTTTTCTACGCCGGTCTATCTCCACTCTCGTGAGATCACGCCTGTGTGGAAGAGGACAGTATCTCGTACGAACAGAGTGATCGAGCAGGTAGACGTGATCCATCCGGTCTTAGAAAGAATGGCCGCGGTAACCGTACGATTCAACAGAATCCTTGCCGTTATCAGGAAAGGCAGTATCAGGCCGCATCTGGCCACTTGGCTGGATATCAGAACAAAACGCTTTTGGCCATTCCTGAAGCCTGTTCTCGAACAATTCGGTGTGCACGAGAAAGTTCGTCGACGCGCGATATTTGTGATCGAATGGGTCCGGGTGGGTCGGCAGAGCCGATACCGCAGCAGTAGCCTTGAAAAATGAGGTTACTCATTTTTGATGGTTTCCGCTCCGATCTGTTCAACAAGACCGTAAAATTCGCGCTCGATCGTTTCGAGGTCGTCTTCCTCCCATACCAGCCGTTGAAATGGGGTTGCAAAAGGCACTTGGCCGCCGATTGTGAAGCCGAGCTTTGACATGAGCTCATCTGTCGTCTGAGGCACGCTGGGCGTAAGAATTTTAAAAATTAAGACCCGAGTCAGCGTATTCATCATGCACATAAACAAAGGCCCATTGTTGACCCCCAGGTTCAAATAGCTGGTTTCATAAAGAGCCATCCGAAGCCAGACATTCCAGGATGCCTCGCGAAGGACCTCAGAGCCTAAAAGTGCGTCAGGTAAGGGATCAAGCGTCCGTTCAGTATCGAGAATGAAGACGGGGAAATACTTGGCCGAATCCAGTCGTTTTGCAAAAGCAGCCCACGCCTCAACATTGCTGTTGCGTGCGGGCATGAACAAATAGTCGCGGACCGTGATTGTGATAAGCTTGCGACCCGATAGGCGTTGCGCGACCCAGCGATCAATGTAGCGGCGCGCTTGTATGGGAGCCCGCAGAGTGCCGATGGGCTCGCCGTCGTTTACAGGGAGGCTGAGCAATTCAACAGGCAGGTGGCTGACCGGCAAGCTGGGCTCGTAATGTTCCGGATAGAGACGGTTCTGCGCGACCGCGCGGAAAGAGCCGACCTCAGATCGGGAGGGCAGAAGGGTCAGGCCGCCGAAAGCCGGCACAAGGGTCAGTATGGGAACGACAATATTGTGGAGCCGCCATAGTCGCGTTGCCGAGTCAACCGTTGACTCATACGCTGTCCGTTCCTCTCGGAAGCCATCTTTCCCTCCTGGGAGAATCACAAAATGAATCCGACTCAAGCCCAGCTGTCGTCGCTTGAGATCGGCAGCAGCCGCGAACCAGCTCGCGTCGTAGGTAATGGGCGCTACCTGAAGATCATAAAAGGCGTAGAGTACATCTTGACGCTTCATCAGTCGCGTACTTTCCAACATGCGCTTGATCGCCCTCGGAATAAACAATATCATACCCAGAGACCACCGCAGATTGGCATGCAGGGCCCGGCCAGTTGCTGTGAATGGCGTGCGGTGCCGAATCCGTCGCAGGACCCAAAATAGCCCTTCGCTCCTCAGGGTGTCCGAGAGGCTTGTCAATCGTCTCACGTTTTTTTGGTCATTGAGGTTATTATTGCTCTTCACGCTCACCCTTCCACCTGACCGTAATCCTATCCGCTCAATGAGCTTTTTCTGATATCATCCACGCTTGAGTCAGTCAATGATGAATGAGGTGCGACAAACGAACAGTTGCGAAAGAGATAGTGCGACATGCGTCGTCCCGGACGAATCAAGAATCGGTGAAATTGCAGAATTGAGACCATTTTATTTTATCGTCGTCTTCTGGGGAGACAGATTTCATCGGTATCTTACTGATTTCTGCCTTCCAAGTCTTCTCTCTGCAAACAATATTCCTGTCCTTGAAGGAACAAAAAACAAGTTTATTTTCTGTACTACGTCTGAGGATTGGGAAGTGCTCCAAGCAACAAAAATCTTTTTGCGGTTACAGGAGTGCATAGAGCCTTACTTTATCGAAATTCCGTCTGCGCCATCCGGCAGATCGGGTTGCGAGCATATGGGTGTGGGGCACAAGCTTGCCGCACAAAAGGCTTATCAGGATAAGGCCTTCGGGGTTTTCTTAACCCCTGACTTAATGGTCTCTGATGGAACCGTCAGCGCCATCTACAAGCACGCAGCTTCCGGAGTGAAGGTTGTGCTTATGGCTGCGCTGCGTTTTGGGGAGGAACCTCTCTTTGAGAACTTTAAATTACTAGGATTGACCCGCGAGGGGGAGCGCCCGTCGGAGACCGGGCAACCGCTTACCATAACCGCGCGGCAAATGGTCACCGTTGGCTTACGAAGCTTCCATAGTGAATCGAAGCGCTATGAGTGGCAGGCCGCGTATTTTACTGACTTTCCGAGTGCCTGCTGGTGGCGTGTGCCGGGGGAGGATGGCATTGTGCTTCATTCCCTAAGTTGGGCGCCGATCCTCTGTGACTATGCGGCCGTCGTGGACCATGATACGAGCATCTTCGATACATGGACGCTCGATGGCGACTACATTTATCGAAATTTCGGCGACAGTGGCGGCATGCACATTGTCACTGATTCCGATGAGATGATGCTTCTCAGTTGGGCGCCTTTAGCTGATCGTCCCCAGAACCTTGAAACTAGTGTGATTAAGCGACTTCCCATTATTGGAAATTTCCTGAAAGGCGGGATTCTACGCGCCGCGGTGCTGAGCGGGGTGTTCGATCGCTTGAAACACCGGATATTTTTTAAATCCGTGCGCTGGCACGCAGGAGAGTTCACGAATGCGTGGGAAATAACCGAACGCAAGGCGGCAACCACGCTGCGGCGCTACCTTGCGGACGTTGAACTAGTAAATGCCACCTCAGCTGGAGCGTCAGATGGGCTGCCAGCCCCTTCGATTATGCACAACGTGCTGTTGAACAGCAGTGCTGCGCTCGGACGGATATGGATAGCCATAAGCCAACTCTATCAGTACAGAGCCAGAGTGCGATTACGCCTCAGCTTGGCGCTACACGGCGACCGCGATGCCTGGGCACGTATCGGACGGCGGATCCGCATTGTCTGGAGACTGATGCGTGGAATCCCTATAGATAATCTCTAGACCCGGCGGTCGGGCAGTGGGTCCTTCGACAGTGTCGCAATTACTTCGAAACGTTGTCATCTGAGGACAAACCATGTGTGGCATCGCAGGGGCATTGCAACTTGGGGTGAACGAGGAGGAGTGGCAAAGCCATCTGACATCGATGTCGCGGGTGCTTGTCCATCGTGGGCCAGACGAGGGCGGGATGTGGTTTGACGTCCCGACCGGCATAGGATTTGCCCATCGTCGTCTTTCCATTATCGACCTCTCTCCCGCCGGAAATCAGCCGATGCAATCGGCATGTGGCCGTTATGTCGTGACCTATAACGGCGAAATTTATAATTTCCGATTGTTGCGTCTGGAGCTCGAGGGCCTCGGACAGAAGTTTCGAGGGCATTCTGACACAGAAGTGCTTCTGGCTGCCGTGAGCCAATGGGGGTTAGAGAAGGCGGTTGACCGGTTTAACGGCATGTTCGCCTTTGCCTTGTGGGATCGCGAAGCTCAAAGTCTTCACCTATGTCGCGATCGAATCGGGGAAAAGCCGCTGTACTACGGTTGGATGGGCAGGACCTTTCTCTTCGCGTCCGAATTGAAGGCCTTGCTTACTCACCCTGCGTGCAAGAGCGAGGTTGATCGGAATGCGTTGGCGCTGTACCTGCGCCATAGCTATATTCCGACACCCTATTCTGTCTATAAGGGCATCTCGAAACTTCCTGCCGGCACAATGCTGACGATCACTGCAAGAGGTCCGCACATCGAACCGACTCCAGTCGCGTACTGGTCGGCAAAGGAAGTGGCCGAGCGAGGTGTTCTCGATATGTTTGCCGGGTCAGAGGAGGACGCGGCTGTACAGCTGGATGCCTTGCTGATGGATGCCGTGAAACTTCGAATGGTCTCCGATGTGCCCTTGGGCGCCTTCTTATCCGGCGGGATTGATTCGTCGACGGTGGTCGCCTTGATGCAAGCTCAGAGCGCTCAACCGGTCAAGACCTTTTCCATCGGCTTTCATGAAGATTCGTATAATGAAGCGGTCGACGCTAAGGCTGTGGCCCGGCATCTTGGTACGGAGCACACGGAGCTGTATGTGACGTCGGAAGAAGCGCGAGCAGTGATCCCGTATCTGCCACAACTTTACGACGAACCGTTTTCCGATTGCTCACAAATAGGGACTTTTCTCGTCTCGAAACTCGCTCGCCGGCAGGTCACCGTGGCGCTGTCCGGAGATGGGGGGGACGAGCTGTTCGCAGGCTATAACCGATATTTTTGGGCTGAGAGCATCTGGAACCGGATGAATAGGCTGCCGATGGCCGTTCGGAACGCTGCCGCTGCGGCCTTAACCTTCATGTCCGCTGACACTTGGAACACAGGGTTTGATGTTGTGCGAGCCATGCTACCGCGAGCATTCCGGGTGCAACAGGCCGGGGACAAGCTTCATAAACTCGCGGGGGTGCTTTCGGCGGAAGATCAGGCTGCTCTGTATCGTCAGCTGGTCTCACACTGGACAATCCCTGCTGCCGTAGTCTTGGGGGCGTCGGAACCCATGACGATTCTGTCCGATCGGACCCGATGGTCTCATCTAGAAGACTTCCGGCAGCAAATGATGTTTGTGGATACTGTGACCTATCTGCCGGATGACATTCTGGTCAAAGTGGATCGAGCGAGCATGGGCGTGGGTCTGGAAGCTCGCGTCCCGCTGCTGGATCACCGCGTCCTTGAGTTTGCCTGGCGGGTACCAATCTCCATGAATATTCAAGGCAGGACAGGCAAGCGCCTGCTTCGCAAAGTGTTGGACAAGCATGTCCCTCTAAAATTAGTAGACCGGCCAAAAATGGGATTCAGCATTCCGATTGATTCATGGTTGCGAGGTCCCCTCCGTGATTGGGCGGAAGACCTGCTGGATGAAGGACGATTGAACAAGCAGGGATTTTTTTCTCCGCGACCGATTCGGCAGAAATGGCTGGAGCATCTCTCCGGCAGGCGAAACTGGCAATATCACCTCTGGGATATTTTGATGTTCCAGGCATGGTTAAACGAGTACAGGCATGCGTAACAAGAAGCTTAAGCAAGATCTGGCGGCCGAGTCGTATCGTTCCACATAAAGCCATTAAGTTAGAACTGCCTCTCATCTCTCGATGAGTCTTGTCGCGACCCTCAAAACCAAGGTTCCCTGGTGGGCCAAGATCGGCACGAAACTGGTCCTGTCTCGTTTGCCGATCAGTTATAAGGTCTGGCGCCGGTTGGCTATGTTTGAACTTGGCCAGATGGAGCAACCGGCTTATGCCTATCGCGTGTTTAGACGACATTTCGACCGATTGGGGGCCGCGAAATATCCACATGGCTTCACTGTTCTGGAGCTTGGTCCGGGCGATTCGCTTTTTTCCGCCATGGTCGCCCACGCGCTTGGCGCATCCGCCACGTATCTTGTAGACGTCGGATCTTTCGCGCAGTCGGATCTTGCACCCTATCACGCGATGGCGCGTTTTCTTCAAGAGCAGGGCTTGACTACGGTAAACATGGATCATGCCCATTCCTTGGATGAACTACTACGGCTCTGTCATGCGTTCTATGCGACGTCAGGCATATCGTCTTTACGGGCGATTCCAGAGCAGTCGGTGGATTTTATTTGGTCTCAGGACGTTCTTGAACACATCAAGCGAGAAGACTTTATGACGATTGTCAGAGAATTGCGGCGTGTGATCCATCCACAGGGGTTGTGCTCGCACCGAATAGACTTAAAGGATCATCTCGGGGGGGCGCTCAATAACCTGAGGTTCCCGACCGGCATCTGGGAATCGGAGTTCATGGCTAGCGGCGGCTTTTATACGAATCGGCTTCGATATTCTGAAATACTTGACCTGTTCAAGCAGGCGGCTTTCGACGTTGAGGTCGTAGATATCGAGCGGTGGCCTCGCGTCCCCACGCCAGGAGCCAAGCTTGCTGCAGAGTTTCGCCGCATGTCCCCCGAGGAGCTTTGTGTCTCGGGATTTGATGTGATCCTTCGTCCGAGATGACGGAGGAAAGGTCCCAGATACGTCGCCCGAAAGTGCTGTTCTTAATCACCGAAGATTGGTATTTCTGGTCGCACCGCCTGGACCTGGCTCGAGCAGTGAGCTATGCAGGGTATGATGTTTTTGTTGCGACCCGTGTGCAGGATCACGGCAAGCGAATAGAAGACGAAGGTTTCACGCTGCTTCCCATCCGCTTGCTGCGACGCAACCGATGGCCGCTGCAAGAGGTACGTGCGATTCAGGAACTGATCCGCTTATACCATCGTATCCGGCCGGATATTGTTCACCATGTCGCGATGAAGCCTATCATCTATGGTTCCTGGGCTGCGCGCCTTGCGGGTGTGCCGGCGGTGGTGAACGCATTCGCGGGTTTGGGGCATGCGTTCATCGCCGGGGGGCCAGGAACGAGGATCTTGCGCTTCCTTCTCACGCGCGCTCTTAAGCCAGCCCTCTCGCTGCCGCACTCACGCGTGATTTTTCAGAATGAACAGGACGCGAAGGAACTGGAGCATGCGGGTGTCGTCCAACCGGCGCAGGTCGCCATCATCCGTGGCTCAGGCGTAGATACTGCTAAATTCATTCCGTCGCCGGAAAGTGATGGAGACGCTCTGGTGGTGCTGGCGTCACGGATGCTGTGGAATAAAGGCGTGGGCGAATTCATTGCGGCGGTAAAAGTTCTTAACGCCCAGGGGATACGAGCGAAGTACGCCCTGGTGGGTAGGGTCGATCAGGAAAACCCAGCGCATGTGCCCGAGAAGCAACTGCGGCAGTGGCAAAAAGAGGGTCTGGTGGAGTGGTGGGGACATCGGGAAGACATGCCGCAGGTCCTGGCGCATGCGCATGTCGTCGTTCTCCCGACATATTATGGCGAGGGCATGCCGAAGATTCTTTTGGAAGCAGCGTCCTGCGGGAAGCCGGTGATATCGACAAATATACGCGGCTGTTCCGAGATCGTACGAGATGGGAAGAATGGTTTGGTGGTGCCCCCAAAGGATGTCCCAGCTTTGGCGCAGGCCATTGCGACGCTGTTGCGAGATCCGGCATTGCGGGCCCAGATGGGAGCATGCGGGCGGGAGATCGTCATGAAGGAATTTTCGGTGGAGCGGATCTCGCGAGAAACGCTGGATCTGTACGGCGAGCTTTTAGGAAAAACACACGACCCTCAGGCCGGCTCTCTGAGGAGAGGTTAATTCGTAGCTATGAAGAGGGCTCTGGTGACAGGGGGAGATGGCTTTATCGGCGGGCATCTTGTCCGCCGCCTGATTGAAGAGCGCTATCAAGTCCGGGTTTTGGGGCGGTCCTCTTCGTTGGGGCTTCCATCTTTTCGTTCGGCCATGCCTTCGGTCGAGTGGGTTGAGGGTGATGTCCGCGACGCCGCCAAGATGAAGGAAGCGACTGGCGGCGCGGATATTATCTTTCACCTTGCCGGCCGCACACACGCCGTCTCAGAAGCGGCCGAAGATGACGCGGCTTACCACGCTGTCAACGTGGATGGGACTCGAAATATCCTCGAAGGGGCAGTAGCCGGAGGCGTGCAGAGGGTTATCTTCTTCAGCAGCGTGAAAGTGTTTGGTGAAGAAACCAGGGAATGTCTCGATGAAACGGCCCCCGCCCGGCCCCTTACTGGTTACGGCCGTTCCAAACTTGAAGCGGAGACCTTGGTGCTGGAATATGCGAGGGCAACAGGTGGACTGGGGGTCTCTCTCCGGCTCCCTCTGGTATACGGACCAGGGGTCAAGGGAAATATCTACCGCATGGTCTGGGCGATTGACCATCACTTGTTTCCTCCATTTCCTGATCTACCGAATCGCCGCAGTCTCGTCCATGTCTCCAATGTCGTGGAGGCTGCCCTGCTTGCGGCGTCGTGCGCACCAACATCCTCCTGCTACATCGTGACGGATCGTTTGCCGTATTCGACGCGCAAGCTCTACGAGATGATCTGCCGGGGTCTGGGAAAGCAGATCCCACACTGGCAGATGCCGCTTACCGCCTTGAGCATTTTCGGACGGCTGGGTGATCTCGCCGGGCGTATCATCAAGCGGAGATTTCCGATCGATTCGGATTCACTGGATAAATTGGTCCGGTCTGCCTGGTATAGCTCTCAACGGATTTCCCGGGAGCTGGGGTATGCTCCCATAATCGATTTCGAGGGCGCATTGCCCGAATTGATCACACAGTATCGGAATCCTCGTCCCAACTAATCTCGAAAGGGGTCGACGGAACGTTGGAAAGCGTCATTCTCGCAGCAGTGGTGTTTCTCCTGGCCTATAGCACGACACGGTATCTCTGTTCGCCTGTCGCTTGGCTTCGTCAGCTGGATCATCCCAATGAACGATCTCTACATGCCGTACCCACGCCCCGGACCGGCGGCTTGGCGATCCTAGGAAGCCTCATGGTGGGTTTCGTCGTCTTTCAGCTCTTTTTTGAGGGCGGCGTAGGAGATCAGACGAGCCGCTGGATTATGGGCGCGGCCCTATTAGTCGGTGCGGTATCGTTCCGGGATGACCGCATAGGGCTTCCGCCCGGGTTGCGATTTGCAGTACACAGCGCGGCGGCGATCGCCGTCGTGGTTGCGACCGGCCTGACGGTGCCGCAGATTGCGTTCCCCCTGCTTGGAACCTGGGCCTTGGGACCGCTTGGTGCTCCGATGGCCGTGCTGTTTTTGATGTGGATGACGAATCTGTACAACTTCATGGACGGCATGGATGGGTTTGCGGGCGGCATGACGGTGGTGGGATTTGGCTTCCTCGCTTACATGGCGTTCCGTGGCGGGCAGCCGGCGTTGGCCGCACTCGCATTGTTAATAATCGCCGCGACGGGCGGATTTCTTGTGTACAATATACCGCCGGCGCGCATTTTTATGGGCGATGTCGGTAGCGCCCCGCTGGGATTTCTAGCCGGAGCGTTGTCGCTGAAGGGAGTCCAGGAGCAGGCCTTTGATTTCTGGGTGCCCGTGCTTATCTTCTCACCGTTCCTCGTCGATGCCACGATGACGCTTCTGCAGAGATTGCTGCGGGGTGAGAAGGTTTGGCAAGCGCATCGTGAGCATTACTACCAGCGACTGGTTCTGTCGGGATGGAGCCATCGAAAAACGGTCATCATTGAATATTTGCTGATGCTGGGATGCGGCGGCAGTGCAGTACTATACAGCCATGCCGGCGAGCGACTGCGGTTCGGCATCCTTGCCGGGTGGGCCGTTCTCTATATGGTGCTGGCCCGCGGCGTCTCGAGGATTGAGTGGCGACAGCGGGCGAGGGCGGCGGGGTGAGAGATGAAAGCATCCGTACTCTACCGGGAGCGGGCGCCGCGGCGATTGGTCCTGCTCTGGAGTCTGCGATTCGGGGCGTCCTCTTTGTGTATATTCTTGCACTCCCTTTTCGGCGTCTGCTCTTCGTGGAACGAAACGGGTTTATCCTTTTGCTGGTGCTGCTGGGGTTCTGGTGTGCCGCGAACCGGACACATTTCTTCCGGCGAACGCCGATCGATCTGCCCCTTCTCGCATTTGTGGGGTGGGTTGGGCTTTCGATTCCCTTTGCCACATTCCCGGACTATAGCGTGCAGGAGTTCGGTAAGCTGTTACAACAAATTTTGGTCTTTTATGCGGTCCTTCATTTTTTCCACGCCGAGCAATACAAGGCGCGACTTCTATGGTCACTAATTCTTGTCTCCCTGCTGATCAGCGCGTACGGCATCGTACAATTTTTCGCCATGGCAGGAGTCCTGCCGGCCCTCACAAAGTTGACGATGATCGAGTCGTTCACCGGCGGCGAAGTCTGGCTCACAACGTACCTGGTCATGACTATCCCGATCTCCCTGGCATTCATGCTGTTTGAAGAGCGTCCGATGGAGCGGCGCATCTATGGAGGCGCCACAGCCCTCGGGGTGTTCTGCCTGCTGCTCACATTTTCCCGGGCCGGATTACTGGCGCTCTTGGCAGAAGTGGGCGTCATGATTTCATTCGTGCGCCAAAAGCTGATACTGGGTGCTATCACGGTCTTCTGCCTTGCGATTCTGGGCCTGCAAGTTCTCGTGATTCGTTACAACGTCCAGGCTGAACTTGGCACCCCTCTCGGCGTCAGAGGCGTTGAAAAGTTTTCTCTTCTTCACCGGTTCGACATCTGGCAATTCACGACAAGAAAAATCCTTTTACATCCCCTGGTCGGCATCGGCTATGGCAAGGATAACTTCCGATTGGCTTACGGGACATCGGGGCAACAAACAACACCCCACTTCGCGCCGGATGCACCGGCCTATGCCGTACTTCCTGCCGGCTCCCACAACATTTTTCTTGATCTGGCGTTGGGGTCGGGCATTCCTGCCGCAATGGCCTTCTTGTGGCTTCTGTGGCGCATCGTGTCCACGGCGCGCCAGATATATTGCCGGTCAGATTCGGCCTTCGCCAAAGCGGTCGCCTTGGGCGTAGGGGCCGGGGTGATCGGCATGGCGGTGAGACTGTCCTTTGATCAGATGCTGATCGGTACGCTCGCGATTCAATTCTGGGTTTGGATCGCGCTCTGCCTGAGCATGTATGATCCGCGTGGGCCTGAGCCCTACAGCTGTCGATGAATACTCCTGATAAATCTGGGCGTATGGAAAATACGTTAAAAAATTTCAGCATTACTGTGTTTCGAATGATCTCGGCGGTATTCGGCCAGGTTCTGCTTCGGCATCGCCGTTCTGTAGTCATATTGCTTCAGGTGGCGCTCATCATGTCTGCGAATGTCGCGGCGTTTGTCCTGCGATTTGAAGGAGATATTCCATCGATCTATCAGCTACGACTCTTTCAAGGGCTTCCGTTTGTCGCTCTTGTGTACGGGATGGGGTTGTGGGTCTTCGGGGTCCAACGCGGGCTGTGGCGATACGTGGGGCTGCATGATCTGACGCGGATTCTCTGGGCCTCGGTGTTCAGCACGCTTCTTCTGTATGCCGTGCTTCAGGGCATTCTTGGATGGTCTGACTATCCGCGTTCCGTCATTGTCCTGACCGGCCTCCTGTCAGGCGGCTTTTTGGCGGGGATCCGATTAACTGTTCGCGCAATCCGCGAGTGGCTACAGATTGTGGGACCCTTTGCCCGCCGAGTGTTGATTGTTGGTGCGGGAAATGCCGGGGAACTGCTCGTCCGCGATCTGCAGACGAATCCATCCTACAACTACCGTCCGGTGGCGTTCGTCGACGACGATCCGGTCAAAAGGAAAGTCCGGATTCATGGCATTCCGGTCGTGGGAACCATCGACGATATCGTTCAGGTCGTCGAATCCTACGAAGCCCAGGAGATCATCGTCGCCATCCCCTCCGCGGCGCCGAAAGTGATGCAAAGAATTCTGGCCGCGTGTGAGTCAGTGCCGGTTCCGATTAAGACATTGCCGAATGTGAAGCAGTTGCTCGATAGCCCGATTTCGATGCGCCGGGTCCGTCCTTTGAGCCTCGAGGATCTGCTGCAACGGGAGCCGATTCACACGGATCTTCAAGAACTGCATGGCCTATTGGAAGCGAAACGGATCGTTGTGACCGGCGCCGGCGGCTCAATCGGCTCGGAGTTGTGTCGGCAAATCGCCCAATACCGGCCGGCACTGTTGGTTCTCTTTGAACGCCACGAAAATAGCCTCTACGCCATTGATCTGGAACTGCGAGAATCCTTTCCTCATCTCAAGATCCTCGCCGTGCTGGGCGACATCAACCATTCCGACCGCGTGAATGAGGTCTTCGCCGCATGCTCTCCGAATCTGATCTTCCACGCCGCCGCCCACAAACATGTTCCGCTGATGGAGCACAACGCGGTGGAAGCTGTCCGCAATAATGTCTTTGGGACGCGTGTTGTGGGAAGAGCCGCGACGGCCGTCGGTGCCGACCGGTTTGTCTTGATCTCAACCGATAAGGCGGTCAACCCGACCAGCGTCATGGGCGCGACCAAGCAGCTGGCCGAGAGTCTTGTGCGGGAAATGAACCGTCAGGAAGCCACAAAGTTTACTGTTGTTCGCTTTGGAAATGTTCTGGGCAGCAATGGAAGTGTCGTGCCTCTCTTCACAAAACAGATTCGCAAAGGTGGCCCGGTCACGGTCACCCACCCTGATATCAAGCGCTTTTTCATGACGATTCCAGAAGCCGTGCAGTTGGTCCTTCAAGCCAGCGTGATGGGACAGGGCGGCGATGTGTTCGTCCTGGACATGGGTGAACAGATCAAGGTGGCTGACCTGGCTCGCAACATGATCCTGCTATCGGGTCAGCGGCCTGAGCACGACATCAAGATTAGATATATAGGACTACGTGCGGGCGAAAAACTGTACGAGGAACTGTTTGATGACCGAGAACAGGTGGAGCCGACCGTGCACGATAAGATAAAGCGCGCCGTTGGCAGGGAAACATTCTGCGCTGACACTTTGACGCGGCAATTGATGGATCTGCAGAAGTTATGCGAGTCGGGTCAAGGCGAAGATCTCATCGTTGAAAAGCTGCGCACGATCGTCTTCCATTATCGTCCCGACTTCAGCAATGCGAGGTAATCGAAGGCTTGCGACAGGCGTCAAGAGGCGCCTTAAGCGCATCCGGATGCTTGCCATGGACGTCGATGGAGTACTGACTGACGGCGGCATGTATTATTCCGAAACGGGCGACGAGCAGAAAAGGTTCAACACGCGGGATGGAATGGGCATTAAGATGTTGCAGTTTGCCGGCATTGTCACGGCCTTTATTACGAAGGAGAAGACTGCCATCGTGAAACGGCGGGGCCGCAAGCTCGCGGTGCCGGAAATTCACCAGGGGGCGGACGAGAAATTACCAGTGCTCATCCGGCTGATCAAGAAATACCGGCTGAGTCTGGACGAGGTCGCCTATATGGGCGACGATGTGAACGATCTTGACACTCTGCTGGCTGTGGGATTCTCGGCCGCGCCGGCAGACGCCATGCCGTCCGTTCTCGATGCGGTAGATTATGTGTGCAAGAAGCGCGGCGGAGAGGGCGCCGTTCGGGAAATTTCGGATCTTATCCTGGGACCGGTGGCCCACCGGCCGTTGAATTTTCGAAAGCCTCTGTAACACCTTTTCTGCCGAGTTTACTTTTGGGAGGTTGACCGCCGACCGCAGTAATTCTACCATCGAGAGGCGGTTTATTGTACGATGACAGCGAGACACAGTTCCTGACGGAATATCGAACAATGGATGTTTAACAATGGATGTATTGTCCGAAATCCGACGCGTGATCGAACTCGAAACACGGACTGTGGCGCGTCTGCAGGAGACCGTCGGGCCCGCGTATGAAGACGCGGTACGCTTGCTCTACACCTGCCCCGGCAAAGCCATCCTCACGGGGATCGGCAAATCCGGCATCATTGCGCAAAAGATCGCCTCAACAATGGTGTCGACCGGCATGCCGGCACTCTTTCTTCATCCTACCGAAGGGATGCATGGCGATATCGGGATTGCTCGCAAGGATGACGTTATCATCGCCATCGGAAGATCAGGCGAGAGCGAAGAGCTCATTGCCTTGTTGCCGTCGATCCGCAAAATCGGGGCGCGTCTCATCTCGATTACCGGAACGGCCGATTCCACTATGGCGCGCCATTCTGACATCGTGCTGATCACCCCTGTGGACGAGGAGGCATGCCCGTTGAATATGGCTCCGACCTGCAGCACGACTGCGGCATTGGTTGTTGGGGACGCGCTTGCCATGGCGCTGATGAAACTTCGCAACATTCAGCTTGAAGATTTCGCACGGTTTCATCCGGGCGGGCAAATCGGCAAGCGCCTTTTGTTGACGGTTCGTGATTTGATGCGCACCGGCATGAGAAATCCCGTTGTGCATATCAAAGCCTCCATGAAGGATCTTTTTTCTGAGATTACCGCGAAACATCTTGGAGCGGTGTCCGTCGTCGACGATGCAGGAACCCTCGTCGGTCTTGTCACAGATTATGATATTCGCAGGGCGGTGGGAGAAGGCCGGAACATTTTTTCGATGACAATTCCGCAAATCATGAACGCCGCTCCGATCGCCATCGAGGCTGACGACAAAGCCATCCAGGCGCTCAAAATTATGGAAGAGCGAGAGAAGCCATTGGCGGTATTGCCGGTTATCGAAGGCGACCGTATGGTGTGCGGCATGATCCATCTTCATGACCTCATTGATAAGGGACTATGATTGTGAAGCACCACCTCTATGCGGTTATTCTCGCCGGAGGGAGCGGCACCCGATTCTGGCCGCTCAGCCGCGAGCTCTACCCCAAGCAACTTCTCAAAGTGCTCTCGGATCGCACTTTGATTCAGGAAACCGTGAGGCGGGTGATCCCGTTGATTCCGGCCGACCGAGTCCTGGTGGTGACCGGCGCGCTGCATGCCGAGGCGGTTCGGGTTCAGCTGGCCGACTTGGGGGTTCCGAAAACAAACATCCTGGTGGAGCCTATAGGACGAAACACCGCCCCAGCAATCGGTTGGGCCGCAGAAGTCGTACGGCGCCGGCATCCCGAAGGCATCATGCTGATCATGCCCTCTGACCACATGATCTCAAATGGGGATGAGTTCCTCCGTGCGGTGGAATTGGCCGTGAAGGTAGCCCAGAAAAAATGGCTCGTCACGTTTGGGATCAAGCCGATCCGTCCGGAAACGGGCTATGGGTATATCCAGGCGCGAACGAAAAGTTCGTTGGAAGCGCAGGAGGAACTCAGGGCTATGGGCGTCGCGCGTTTCGTGGAGAAGCCTGACCTGGCGACTGCGAAGCGGTACCTTCGAAGCGGCAAGTTTTACTGGAACAGCGGGATCTTCATCTGGCGCGCCGACACGATCCTCAAGGAAATAGCAACGTTATTGCCGCTCTTGTCGGCAGGTCTCACACGGCTGGGGCTTGCCCTCGACTCCCCGGATGAGGCGCGCGCGACAGAAGAATTCTATCGAGAAGCGGAGTCCATCTCGATCGACTTTGGCGTGCTGCAAAAGACCGAACGGGCCGCGGTTATTCCGGCGCCGTTTCACTGGAGCGATATAGGAAACTGGAGCAGCCTGGGCGAGGTAGCCGACAAGGACGAGGCGGGCAACGTCCGTATCGGTCCCATTGTAGACCTCGGTAGTCGAGGCTCGATTCTCTACGGCGAGCAGCGGCTGGTGGCGACGATAGGGCTGATCGATATGGTGGTGGTCGATACCGCGGATGCGACGTTGGTCTGCCCCAAGGACCGTGCCCAAGACGTCAAACAGCTCGTGGAGCTGCTGCGCAAGCGCAATGCTCCGGAGCAATTGATCCATCGAACGGTGCAGCGGCCCTGGGGAAGCTATACCGTGTTGGAAGAGGGACCAGGCTATAAAGTAAAACGGATAAGCGTCAATCCGGGAGGCCGGTTATCGCTTCAAATGCATCACAAGCGCAGCGAGCATTGGGTCGTGACGGCGGGACAGGCGCGCGTGACGTGTGGTGATCGGGTATTCGATCTTGACCGGAGCGAGAGCACGATGATCCCGCAAGGAAGCGCGCATCGGCTTGAGAACCTCGGAACTATCCCTCTTGAAATCATTGAGACCCAATCCGGCGAATATCTTGGCGAAGACGACATCGTTCGCTTAGCGGACGATTACGGGCGTGTGCCACAGCCCTCCATCCTTGCGGGAAAAAAGAAAACGTGAACTCAGCGCGTTACTAACCGTCCTCACCACCGTTGCATAACAGAAAGAATCTCGATAGAAGGCAATGAGTATCTTCAGAGAATATGACATTCGCGGTATCGTCGGCAAAGATTTAACGCCTAAGTTGGCGGAGCAGATCGGACTCGCCTATGGCACGCGAGCGGCCCGGGCTGGCGCCACCTCTGTGGCGGTGGCGCGTGACGGTCGGACGACGGCCATTTCGATGCGGGATGCGGTGATCAACGGAATCACAGCATGCGGTATCGATGTGGTGGATATCGGCGTCTGTCCAACGCCCCTGTTGTATTTTGCCCTGTTTACCCTGTCCGTGGATGGCGGTGTTATGGTGACGGCCAGTCACAATCCACCTGAGTACAATGGTTTCAAGCTCTCGATCGGGAAGGCGTCGATGCATGGGGCGGAGATTCAAGCCTTGAAGGACGACATTGACCTTGACCGGTATCAGAGGTCGCCAAATGCAGGACGGGTCACCGAGCAAGCGATCATCCCTCAATATCTGGCCTATATTAAACAGGCGTTCGCCGGACTTGATGCGGGCGGCCTTCAGGTCGTCGTGGATTGCGGCAATGGCATGGGCGGCCTCGTCGGGCCCGACGCCCTGAAGCTTCTGGGTTGTGGAGTGACCTCAATGTATGTCGAGGTCGATGGACGATTTCCAAACCATTCCCCAGATCCCACCGTTGTCGCCAACCTACAAGACCTGATTCACAAGGTGCGAGAGACGAAGGCCAATGTGGGTGTTGCCTACGACGGTGATGCCGACCGCATCGGCGTAGTAGATGAGCGGGGCGAGATTCTTTGGGGCGACAAGCTCATGGTGCTCTTCGCGCGCGAGATATTGAAGGCTAAACCGGGCGCCACGATTATCTCAGAAGTCAAAGCCTCCCAGACCCTTTATGACGATGTGGCCAAGCGCGGGGGTAGGCCGATCATGTGGAAGACCGGCCACTCGCTGATCAAGGCTAAAATGAAGGAGGAGCAGGCGGCGTTGGCGGGCGAGATGTCGGGGCATATGTTTTTTGCAGACCGCTATTTCGGCTATGACGACGCCATTTATGCCTCCTGCCGGTTGATCGAGATCCTCGCCAAAGCCGGGCACCCACTGTCCTCGTTGCTGGCGGATTTGCCGGCCTCTATTGCGACTCCGGAAATCCGGGTGGATTGTCCCGACACCACTAAGTTTCATGTCGTGGAAGCCGTGAAACAGGAACTGGCCGGTGAATACAACACCATCGGCATCGACGGCGTGCGGGTTCTTTTCCCTGAAGGCTGGGGATTAATCCGGGCTTCGAACACCCAGCCGGCGCTCGTGCTCCGTTTCGAAGCCATGTCACAAGAGGGATTATCACGTATTCGCGACGTGATCGAATCGAAGTTAAAAAAGCACATCCCCTTAACGCTTGCTTCCCACTAAAGGTTCTGCGCGACCCAATGTCTGAGCTCGGCCGTTCTGGTTTTTGCCGTACAGTCATACTCCTTCTCATCTTCACCGTTCTTTCGCCCTGGCCTTCGCTCGCGGACTCTCCGCCCGTCGGCCAAAACCATGTTCGTATCGGCGAACGCCTTACCTATACCTTGAGCTGGGGGAAGATTTCCGCGGGGACGGCAGTGCTGGAGGTCGCCGGCCGCCAGATCCTGAGCGGTCGATCGCTTGTCAAACTGTTGCATACCGCCCGTTCCAACGATTTCGTCTCGTTTTTTTATCCGGTCAACAACCGCGTGGAGTCATTTCTGGATGAAGAGGCGATGCTGCCTGCACGACTGTCCTTCAAACGGCGCGAGGGCAAGCGGAAGAATGATATAGAAGTGGTGTTCGATCAAATTGCCCACGTCGCCACCATCACGAAGGACGGTCAGACCGAAACGTTGGCTATCCCTCCTCAGGTCCAGGACACGCTCTCGTGTCTCTATTTCTTTCGGACTCTCCCGTTCTCGTCGGTCGGCGATACCGTCGGCATCGAGGTGTATCACGACAAGAAAAACTACCATCTGGAGCTTCGCGTGGAAGGCTTTGAGCGAATGCAGAGTCCCCTCGGAGAAGTTGAGACCGTTCGCGTTCTGGCAGTCATGCCGTTTCGTGGACTCTTTTTGAATGAGGGCAATATCCGGGTGTGGTTCACGAATGATGCGGCGCGCGTTCCAATCCTGATGCGGGCGAAGGTCACCATCGGATCCATTTCCGCCACGCTGGCATCATTTGAAGCAACGGCAGTGGCGGGTCGATGAGGCGTTTCGCGCAAAGCCGCGAACCGGGGGCATGGGGGTGAAGGAAGGCCGGATATGAAATCGGCGTTGCTCCGTTCCAACCGGAGCAGATATAATCGCATCAGTGGAGTCAGAGTCGATTAATTGCAACCCGTTTGATTTCTGAAATAGAACCATACACTCACTCACAAGATGGATGACTGATTAATCGACTCTGACCCCATTTAACTCGCCATGAACCGCAAAACCTCCACGCTCACAGGATTTATTGCTGAGGACCAGGCGGGTGATCCGACCGCGATGGAATTTTCGACCCTGCTCGCGCAAATCGGATTAGCCGGAAAATTGATCAGCCGTGACCTCCGCCGGGCGGGATTGACCGATATTCTTGGTTTGACCGGCGAAACGAATGTGCAAGGGGAAGCGGTTAAGAAGCTCGACAGCATCGCAAACGAAACTCTTATTACTGTTTTCCAGCACTCCGGATCGGTGTGCGCTCTCGCGTCGGAAGAGATGGAGAAACCGCTGTTCCTTTCCGAGAACTGGCCGCAGGGTAAATACATGTTGCTGGTCGATCCCTTGGACGGTTCTTCCAACACCGATGTAAACATGCCGATGGGAACCATTTTCTCAATCTTGCGGCACGAAGGCCCGGCCGGCCCGGTGTCTGAGGACATGGTGCAGCCTGGCACCCGGCAGGTGGCGGCAGGCTATGTGATGTACGGACCCAGTACGGTGCTGGTCGTTGCGAGCGGTAACGGCGTGCATGAATTCACGCTCGATCCTTCGTTGGGTGAATACTTGTTGTCCCGCGAAAACATCCAAATCCCGCCGAAAGGCGCTGTGTATAGCGCCAATGAGGGCAATGCCCCCAAGTGGATTCCCGAGACGCGCCGATTCATCGACTATCTGAAGCAGCCCGACAAGGGCACAGGACGGCCGTACACGGTGCGATACTCCGGGTGCTTGGCTGCCGATGTGCACCGGCTGCTTATCGGGGGAGGCATCTATCTCTATCCGGAAGAAACGGACAAGCCCGAGGGAAAGCTTCGTCTGCTGTACGAGGCGAATCCACTGGCAATGGTGGTCGAACAGGCGGGCGGCCGGGCGAGTACCGGGAGGGCACGCATTTTGGCGATTCAACCCAAGGCGCTGCATCAGCGAGTGCCTCTGTTGATCGGCAGTGCCGAGGATGTGGCGACGGCTGATGCTTTTATCCAGGGAAAGAGGTAAGGTGAGCTATGACGAAGCGCGTGCATGAAATCCTCAGCTGGTACGCAGGCGAGAATGTAGGGGTTCTCACGAATCTGTCTCGGCTCTTGAATCATGGAACGCTGGGCGGCACCGGCAAATGCCTGATCCTGCCGGTGGACCAGGGATTCGAGCATGGCCCTGCCAGGAGTTTTGCGCCGAATCCCGCAGGCTACAGCCCACTGTACCACTTTCAATTGGCAATCGATGCCGGCTGTAATGCCTATGCCGCGCCGCTGGGGCTTCTAGCGGCGGGCGCCGCCGAATACGCGGGCGAGATTCCGCTGATCCTCAAGCTCAACAATCACGATTCTCTTTATGAGGATAAGGATCCGGTTACCGCCGTAACCGGCAGCGTGAAGGACGCCTTGAATCTCGGCTGCAGCGCAATTGGGTATACCATCTATCCTGGCTCGGCGCATTGCAAGGAAATGTACGAGCAACTTCAGGAAATTGCCCGAGAGGCGAGGGACCACGGTTTGGCCGTGGTGGTCTGGTCGTATCCCCGCGGAAGTCAACTCAGCAAAGATGGGGAGACCGCGATTGATATCGTGGCCTACGCGGCTCAGATTGCCGCGCAACTGGGCGCCCATGTAATCAAGGTGAAACTTCCGATGGAGAATTTGGAGCAGGCCGCGGCCAAAAAGGTATATGAATCCAAGCAGATCCCGATCAAGACAATGGCGGAACGGGTACATCATGTTGTTCAGTCGGCCTTCGATGGACGGAGGATCGTAATTTTCTCCGGCGGGGCCGCCAAGGAAGACGACAAAGCTATCTACGACGAAATCAGGGCGATCCGCGACGGAGGCGGGTTCGGATCAATCATCGGCCGCAACTCCTTCCAGCGCAAAAGAGACGATGCTCTGCAGCTTCTTCGAACCATCACCGGAATCTATGCCGGCACGATCCCGTAACTCTATCTTCCTTGGTCTACTGCTGATCGGCCTCGGTGTGCTTCTAGGCTTGGTGATCGCGTCCGATCTTGGACTGCTGCCGGTTGGGCATGCCGTGCGTGAGGCGGCGGCGCCGACGGTCGTGGCCGTTCCCCCGCCGGCCCCGATCGGACCCGGAGGATCAGACCGAAATTTCGTGGAGGTCGCGAAAGCGGTCACTCCGTCGGTGGTCAACATTTCGACAACACGCACCAGCCGGATGCCTGAAGGACATGGTTTTGCACCCTTCGATGATCCGTTTTTCAGAAAATTTTTCGGCGATGAACTGTTCCGACGCTTTGAGGCGCCCAAGGATCGCCGCGAACGGAGTCTGGGATCCGGCGTGATCGCGGATCCGAACGGCTATATCATCACCAACAACCATGTGGTGTCGAAAGCCGACGAAATCAAAGTTCTGCTGGGCGACAAGCGAGAACTGAAGGCCAAGGTGGTGGGGACCGATCCGAAGACTGATGTCGCGGTCATCAAAGTTGAGGCGCAGAGCCTGCCCACTGTTCCGTGGGCTGATTCCGATAAGCTCCAGGTGGGGGAATATGTCTTAGCGATCGGGAACCCCTTCGGGCTGAATCAGACCGTGACCATGGGGATTATCAGCGCTGTGGGGCGCGCAAATGTCGGCATCGCGGAGTATGAGGATTTCATTCAAACGGATGCGGCGATCAACCCGGGCAACTCCGGGGGTGCTCTTGTCAACGCACGCGGCGAGTTGATCGGCATTAACACCGCCATCTTTAGTCAAAGCGGCGGGTACATGGGCATTGGATTCGCGGTTCCCAGCAACATGGTCCGCTCTGTCATGGAGCAGCTGATCAAAGGCGGCAAGGTCATACGTGGTTATCTGGGGGTTTCGATTCAGGAACTCAACCAGGAGCTCGCCAAGCAATTCGGCGCAACGGAGACTCGTGGAGTGCTCATTACGGATGTCCTTGTTGATAGCCCGGCGAAGCGTGGAAAGTTGGAGCGGGGCGACGTTATTATCGTATACGACGGCCATGCTGTTCTCAACCCGACGCAGTTTCGAAACCTCGTGGCCCAAACGCCGGTCGGGAAGAAGGTGCATGTAAAATTGCTCCGTGGCGGTAAGGAGAGAGATCAGGAGGTCACAGTTGTGGAACAACCGCTCACCTTGGCCCGGGCGGGGGGTGAGACGGACGAGGAGGAACCGCGGGCTGATGGAGTGCTCGCGGGGGTAGAAGTCCGGGAGCTTTCTTCAGATATTATCAGACGATTCAGCGTGCCGCGTGACAAGACCGGGGTTGTGGTCGTCCGTGTGGCGCAAAACAGTCTGGCCGAGGAAGCAGGTCTGCGCGCAGGGGACGTCATCACGGAGATCAACAGAAAGCCGATTACCGGCCTTCGGGAGTATTCAAAAGTAACCGGAAGTCTAGGTGCTAAAGAGTCCGCTCTTATTCTCGTGCTGCGAAACAGCCGGAGCATCTACCTCACGATCAAGCCCTAAGCAGTCGCCAGAGGCGCTACCCGAAGCGCGATTTTCTTCCTACAGTGTTCGCAACGCTGTGCTATTATGCCGGTATAATAACGGATTTTTCTGAAAGGGGGTGCCCGTATGGTGCTACGTGCGACATTTGTCGTTCTTTGCATCGTGGCTGGTCTTGCCCTATTTTCCGATGGCTTCGATCAACAGGGCGGATGGATGCTGGCCTCCGTCGTCGGCCTTATCATTGCTGCAGTCGTGCTCGGGGTTGAGTACGCGTTGCGAAACACCAAGACCGGAGTACTGCTGGGAGGAATCATGGGGCTCGCCAGCGGTTTCCTGCTGGCTGGCGTGGCCGCCTGGTCGGTAGCCGCCACTGTACCGGCGGTCGAGTCCGTGCCGGTTCTAGGTTTGTTGCTGCTGGTAGCTTTTCCCTATCTTGGACTGGTGTACGGCGTGAAAGTCCTGGGTGAAGCGGGGTTCGTGAAGCGCATTCGCGGTGTCGAGGGCACGGGGGCGTCCTCAGTCAGTAATAAGATTCTTGATACCAGTGTCATTATCGATGGTCGTGTGGCCGATCTCTGCGAAACCGGCTTCTTGGAAGGCACTTTTATTTTACCGCAATTCATTCTGAACGAGCTGCAGCATATTGCCGACTCAGCGGATCCGCTGAAACGCAGCCGTGGGCGGCGAGGATTGGACATCCTCAACAAGATTCAGAAGATGGTGGATGTGGAGGTTCGGATCGTCGATGAGGACTTTCCGCATGTCAAGGAAGTGGATTCGAAGATTGTGGTGCTGGCCAAGAAGATGAATGCGAAGGTCATCACCAACGACTTGAACTTGAGCAAGGTCGCGGAGTTGCAAGGTGTTCGGGTCTTGAATATCAACGAGCTTTGTAATGCTCTCAAGCCTGTGGTCCTACCGGGCGAGCAATTGCGCGTCTTTGTATTAAAGGAAGGCAAGGAAGCCGCGCAAGGGGTTGCCTACCTTGACGACGGAACAATGATTGTCGTGGATAATGCGAAGCGCTTCATCGGCTCCAACGTGAATGTCGTTGTGACCAGCGTGCTTCAGACTCAGGCCGGCCGTATGATCTTTACCCGTCTCAGGGAAGAAACTGAAAGTCCGGAGCAGGCGGTTGCACGCGGGTGACGCTCTCGTGGGAGAGACGGCTAGCGCATAAATGAAGACCGGAACAGTGGTGGCGGTGATTCCCGCGGGCGGAAGCGGCCGGCGAATGGGAACCGCGACGCCGAAGCAATTCATGCCACTCGGCGGTATTCCTCTGCTGTTGCACTCTCTTCAAGTATTCGAGCGCTGCGCGAGCATTTTGCAGGTAATTCTGGTCGTCCCCAAGGATGAGCGGGAGCGTGTCTTGGTCGACGTCGTCGCTCGCCACGGGATCAAGAAGGTCCAGAAGGTCGTGGCAGGAGGCGCCACTCGGCAAAAATCCGTGTATCAGGGCTTAAGGGAGACCGATCCGGAAGCCGAGATCGTGGTGATCCATGACGCCGTTCGTCCGTTTGTGACAGAAGACCTCATCGAACGATCGATTGAGACGGCCAGAGACATCGGGGGGGCGATTGTGGCTGTCCCTATGAAAGAGACGGTAAAGCAGGTCGGCGCGGACGGGCATATCCTTCTCACGGTTGATCGCTCTCAGCTTTGGCTGGCGCAAACCCCGCAAACCTTTCGCCGCGCAATGCTGATAGAGGGCTATCGAAAGGCAGAATCCGACGGATTTCAGGCTACCGATGAGGCCTCAGTCATGGAGCGCTTAGGATATAAGATCGCCGTAGTCTCCGGCCGCTGGGATAATATTAAGATCACCACCCCGGAAGATTTTCAAATGGCGGAAGCCATTTTAGCGGGCCGCAGCAATGCTTCCCGGGAAGAAACCACGGAACGAGGTCTCCAGGCATGAGAATCGGAATAGGGTATGATGTCCATCCGCTGAAACCTGGCCGGAAGTTGATCATCGGGGGAGTTGAAATTCCTCATAGCGCGGGTCTCGATGGACACTCGGATGCGGATGTCCTGACGCATGCGATCTGTGATGCTCTCTTAGGGGCTGCGGGGGAAGGCGACATCGGAACGCATTTTCCCTCCTCGGATCATCGGTACAAGGATATTGCCAGTATCCGACTCTTGGAAGAGGTCATGTCTCTCGTCATCCGCAAGGGGTGCAGACTGGTCAATCTCGATGCCGTCATTCATGCCGAAGCTCCCCGTCTTGGTCCGCACTTGGCGGCCATGAAGGACGTGCTGGCGAAAACGATGGGTGTCGAGACATCGCGCCTCAATCTCAAGGTCAAAAGCGGGGAGGGGCAGGGGATGGTAGGCCGGCAGGAAGCCATGACGGCGCACGCAGTGTGCTTGTTGGAGGGACTCGCATAAAGATGCTCCGCACGTTGAGCGACGACCTGGCCGTGGTTTTTGAACGAGATCCCGCGGCGACGAGCCGGTTGGAAGTGATTTTCACGTATGCCGGTTTCCACGCGTTGGCCGCATATCGTGTCGGGCACTACCTGCATACCTCTGGGATACCGTTTTTGCCGCGCCTGATTTCACAGATCGCGCGCTTCATAACCGGCGTGGAAATTCATCCGGCCGCTCAGATCGGTCGAGGCTTTTTTATCGATCATGGCATGGGGGTGGTGATCGGCGAGACAGCGGAGATCGGCGACAATGTGACGCTGTTCCAGGGTGTCACGTTAGGGGGAACCGGCAAAGAGCGCGGCAAACGTCATCCCACCTTAGGAAACCATGTCGTGGTAGGGGCCGGCGCTAAGATCTTGGGTGGCATCCGGATCGGCGACAACGTCAAAATCGGGGCGAACTCGGTCGTCCTCAAGTCGGTGCCGGCAAACTCCACCGTGATTGGCGTCCCTGGGCGTATCATCAAGGCTGACGGCGCGAGACTTCCCGAAATGACGATGGATCATACCAATATGCCCGACCCGCTCGCCGATCGCTTCGAGGCGCTGGAGCGCGAGCTGATCGAGCTCCGCAAGAAACTCGACAGCCAAACCCCGCCCGAAAAGTAACTCTCCTCCGCCTCTCACCTTCTTCCTCTGTAATCCAACCCCCCTTTGTCATTCTGAGCGCAGCGAAGAATCTATTTACCGTTCGTGCTAACCTTGCCGAAGCACGCGGGTCCTGTCGTCGAGCCACCGTGACGTGCGGGGAACCCGTTGCTTGCGGAGTGGGTCCTGTCGCGGAGCAGCCCCGCTGAGCGGTGCCTTTCGGCGTTGAAGCCCCGCAGACTCGCCTGTAGGCCACTCACTCATCGGGGCGCCCCGCTCCGCGCCACCCACTCCAACTGCAACGGGTCGAAACGCCGTCCCAGCCCCACAGATTCGGCTACAGGTCATTCCGCTCCGTCAGTCCCACTCTTCGCCACCCGAGGCAACCTAAAGATAGACAGAGATTACTTGCGACATGTCCATGTATTCGCAAAATTCGTAGAGCGATGAGGTGGGTAGTGCGTGGGTGACGCCGATCGCCGAGCGCAGCGGGGTCCCTACACCGGGCGGGTGCAAGCACGGCGATCGGCCGTCAGGACCCGCGCCATAACGAGTACAAGAGACGCCGTTCGACAAGCTCAGGATGGACGGAAGCTAGTAGTCCACCCGCACGAGATATAACCCCTGCGGCGGCGCGGTCGGCCCCGCCTTCGTGCGGTCCCGCGCCGCCAGGATCTCCTTGACAGCCTCCGCCTGGAGTTTCCCCCGCCCTACCTCCACCAACGTCCCCACGATATTGCGTACCATCTGCTTCAGGAAGCGATTCCCTTGGACCTCGATTGTGAGCTCGTCGGCATCCCGCATCAATTCCAATAGGGTGATTTCGCAGACCGCATTCTCAGTCTCGGTAGGCGACCCTTGAAACGAAGAAAAATCATGTCGGCCGATGAGTAACCGCGATGCTGTTCTCATAGCCTCGACATCCAGGGCATACGGGATATGCCAGAAGCGGTGATGGTCCAGCGCAGACCGATGCTGCCGCGACAGGATGCGATAACGGTACAGTTTGGACTTGGCATTAAACCTCGCATGGAAGTTCTCTGGCACTGCCTCGACAGACCGGACCGCAATATCTGCGGGCAAAACCCCATTGAGGGCGCGAGCCCACTGGTCGGCGGACAGGACGGCACTCGTCGTGAAGCCGGCGACCTGCCCGAGCGCGTGCACGCCTGCGTCAGTCCGTCCCGCAGCTGTCACGGTAATCGGCGCCTGGATGATTTGTTGGATAGCTCCCTGAACTTCAGCCTGGATTGTTTGCAGGCCCGGTTGAACTTGCCATCCGTGGTACCCAGAGCCGTCATATTCGAGTGTCAGTTTAAACGTGGTCACGGCGATGAGTACGATGTAAAAGAGACGTGCTGCGAAAAGTTGCCTGCTGCTTAATAAGCAATCATTTCGCGGAGGCGACTTGGGCGGAGTTCAGATAGTTGCGGATGCCTTCAAAAAGAGCTTCCGCCATCTTTTGACGATAACTGGACGCGCGCAGTAGTTTCTCGTCGGAAGAGTTGCTGATGAACGAGAGCTCCGCCAGAATGCTGGGCATCGCAGTGTACCGTAGCACGTAGAAGGGCGCTGTCTTGACGCCGTGGTCGTCCAAATTGTAAGCCGTGCCCACTAGATTTACGATGGCTAATTTTGTTTCCCAGGCCAGATTTTGAGATTCTTCGATGCGTTTGCTCAAGGCCAAGTCCGCTTTGATCAAATCTACGAGGTCGCGGGCGTGATCAATAGTATCACCGTTTTCACGGGCCGCCACCTGCATAGCCCGGCGATCTGAGGCGATCCCGAAATGGTACAGTTCGATACCGCGCACGTTCGGGCTCGGATGAGAATTAATATGGATTGAGACGAACAGGTCCGCTTTCTGACCGTTGGCGAACTTTGCCCGGTCGTCGAGTTCGATAAAGACATCAGTGGTGCGCGTCATCAGCGCATTCTTTCCCAGTCGATCCTTCAGTAGTTCTCGCAGTCGCAGGGCTACGTCCAAGACAACTTCTTTTTCCATGAGACCGCTCCGGCCTATCGCGCCAGGATCCCTGCCCCCGTGACCAGGGTCAAGGATGATGGTGTCGATATCGAGCCGCGCCTGGCGTTGAACTTCCGTACTCTGACGGATGACGGGGGGTAGCGTGATCTTTGGTTGAGCAGCGGCGGGGATGGTCCGTTTGGGCGCATACACCAGCAGCAGACGGTATGGCTTCCGCAGCGGCTGTAGTTTCAGGCCGGTCATGTCCTCCATATTTAAGGTTATCTGGACGCGATACGCGCCCATCTGCTTGATCTCAATTTCTGTTGGAAGCATATGTTCGTCAAGTTTGCGCTTCGCTGCTTTACTCAGGACGGCATTCGCCAGGTTGATGACGACCTGGTCCGGATTGCTTACGTGTTGCTGTGTGTAAGTTACTGGACGGCCTAGGTCAAAGACCAGGCGATGCTGTTGAGTCGATCCATAGTAGCGAAGGTTCGAAATCGTCGCGGTCTTGGGTGATGGCTTCTGGGGCGCGCTGGAAAGAGATGGACCTATGGATCTCCCAAAGCTCAGAACGGGAGTGCAGAAAAGACCAACCAAGAGAAGGCACCAGACAAGCTGGCGTGGACATACGAGGTCGGCCTTATGTATTGGATCGTGTCTCATGTCATTGTTATTCTATGAAGAACCTCAATTCTGTGCAACATTTAAGCCGCAGATAGGGTCTTGTCAAGGCTTTTACCGAGGTCGCGTTGACTCCGGCTGGTCCGCCCTATACGCTAACCCTGTGATTCATCTTGTCATAGACGGCTATAACCTCCTCGGCGTGCGCGGCGGATTGAGGGGGGATGTCGAGGCCCGCCGGGAGGCGTTAATCCGGGAACTTGCCGGCTATCGGCGGCGTAAGGGGTATCCGCTGACGGTGGTGTTTGACGGATGGCGGTCGGGGCATCCGGTCGAACACGGTGAATGGCGGGAGGGCATCGAGGTCGTCTTCTCGCGGCAGGGTGAAACGGCTGATGCGGTCATCAAGCGGCTCGCCGCTAAGTATGGCGCCGACAGTGCTATAATCTCCTCCGACCGCGAAATCGGCAATTTTGCTCGTGCACAGGGCAGTACCATCATCACGTCCGGCGAGTTCGAAACACGCTTGCACATGTCTGGAACGCGGCCCATCGCCAGAAAACAGGAGGCAGATGAAGAGGAAGACCAACGCGCTCAACGGGATCCGAAGAAGAAAGGGAATCCCAAGAAGCTGCCGAAAGCCATGCGGAAGAAAGCGAACCAGCTGAAGAAGTTCTGATTGGAATGGGTCCTGTCGCGGAGCAGCCCCGCTGAGCGCCGCCTTTCGCCGTTGCAGCCCCGCAGACTCGCCTGTAGGCGTCTTAGCTCATTGGTGCACCCCGCTCCGCGCCACCCACTCCAATTGCAACGGGTTGAAAGTCCGTTGAGGCCCCGCAGACCCGGCTGTACGCCCCGCGCTGCATCTGGGCGCCCATGCGGTGTCAGCCGCGAAAGCTTAACGCAGCTCAACGGCAGGATACCGGAACCGCGGCAATAGAACCGGCTTATTTGATCTGAGGGGGGCGAAGGGGTCTGGCTCAATTTTCTTCCGAGAAAATGTGCCTGACCCCCTTCTTCGGATTCGCGAAAGCTTAACACAGCTCAGCGGCAGGATACCGGAACTGCGGCAAGAGAACCGGCTGTTTATTTGATCTGAGGGGGGCGAACGGGTCTGGCTCAATTTTCTTCCGAGAAAATGTGCCTGACCCCCTTCTTCGGATTCCATGTTGCCTTAACTAGGTGTCCGTCAGCTTAGTCGGATTGTTAAAATACTTCTAAGATAATTCCCCTTCCTACAATCTTCGATCCTTCCCGAACTTCAAAGGGAGCATTGACCTTTAACTCGCTGTACACAAATTCCGGACTCACCAATATTACTTTTGCTACGCATTGTTCACCGGGCAACACTCGTTCAAGATTCTCGATTTCGAATTGCGATCCGGTCTCCTTATTTCCAAACGTAATGGAAGGGTAATAGATCCTCGACGCAACGTAACCTTTGCGACCTCCTTCTTCTGTCTTGAGGAAGGACACCTTTGCACGAAAGCCGGTAATAATTTGCACTATTTCGCTCCGAACGGAACGAACGGTAATCCTGATCTGAGAGGTACTATTTTGTTCATTTAATTGCGCTGGGCCATATACCAGGCAAAGCCGTGAATCCAAAACTCAGTGTCTCAAGGTGCACAATTTTATTTGATCCTGAAGAGTCGTTTTGCATTCTGCGTGGTCGCTTCTTCCACTTCTTGCACACTGATCCCGTGGATTTCCGCGATCTTTTCGGCTACCTGCCGAACGTAGGCGGGTTCGTTACGCTTCCCGCGATGTGGAACGGGCGTCAGGTACGGTGCGTCGGTTTCGACGAGGACGCGGTCCAGCGGGACGGTCTTGATGATCTCGCGAAGCATCGAGGCGTTCTGAAACGTAATCACGCCGGAAAATGACAAATAAAAGCCCAGGTCCAGTGCGTCCTTGGCGAGCCAGGCATCGCCT
>DASXSU010000126.1:0-13815 GCA_036505795.1 Nitrospirales bacterium | reverse complement strand
GGGCAGGATCTCTTTCAGATTGGCTCGCGTCCACAGCGTTGAATCGTTTTTTTCATTCTTGGGGCCGTTGCCGAATGCGCTGATTGGACGAGCCTGCGTAATCCAGAGGATGTCTTTGTCGTCGAATGCCCATTCCACATCAGCGGGAAAACCTAATTTGTGTTCGATGTCCTTGACGATGCCGGCGACAGTGAGCGCCTGCGATTCTGTCAATACCGGCTGGCCGCGTTTTGATTCCGGCACGGGAACCGTCATCAGACGCCCATCGCGCCACACCGTCATGTCCTGCTGAGTTCCGTCTTGCCGTTTGTGCAGAAGTGGCTTCGCATCGGAGCCCTCGCCCTGCCATCGGATCGTGTATTCGTTCGGCACCACCGTCCCATCTACGACGGCTCCGCCGTGTCCCCATGCTGCGTTGATAATGGAAGTGCGTTCGTCCCCGCTGATCGGATTGACCGAGAATGCCACCCCAGCGCTTTTTGCGCTGATCAGAAGCTGCACGACCACCGCCATCCCCATCTCGGCCTCAGCGAGCCCAGCGTCTCGTTTATATGCCCAGGCCGCCTCTGTCCAGAGCGCGGCCCAACATGCCTTGACCTTTGCAAGCACTTCATCCGGATCACCGCGAACACCCACGAAGGTCTCATAGATGCCGGCGTGAGCCGCTTCCGCTTGATCCTCATCGATCGCTGATGAACGGACGGCGAGATAAGTCATTTCTCCTGATCGCACAGTTCTCAACCGGTCAAGCGCTTGGCGTACGATCTCCACCATCTCGGGCGGCACGCATACCATCTCGATCTGCCGGCGTGTTGTGGACAGAAGGTTGCCGGTGTCGTTTCCGTCGCCATTTTGGTGGCGGACATCACCCTCCGACACCATACGGTGGACAACTTGCTTTAGTTGGCCCTCTAGCTCATTCAGGCATGCGCGGTAGAACTCTATGGTTAGACAGAATCCGTCCGGAACGCGATAGCCCTCTCGGAGCAGTTGGGCAAGTTTCGCGGCCTTTCCCCCGCAAAGAGAAACATCCACCGCCTCGCGCAGATCGAGGACCCCTGCACCCATACCCACCTCATTCTCTCGCTCTACCGAAAGAGGGCATACCGGCAGCTAGGACTGCTTATTAGTTAGAATACACAACAGAGCGGCGTCTTTGAGTCCCTGAAAGGAGGGGGTCTTCACACTAACGAGCAGGCACTCTAAGATAATAGTATCTATTTAAGTATAGTAGGTGGTGCTTCATCACTGGCCGGGGGTTGCATGACGGCGGGTGGTGGCACCTCCGGGGGTGGTGGCATCTCCGGGGGTGGCTTTGGAGCCTCCGACTTCTTCGATGACAATCCTCTGGAGAAAGAGATGAAGATGCCATGCCCTCCCATTTGTGGTCCGCTATCCGTACTTCGGAATATGCCGAAATTGTATGTGTAGTTGACTTCGATCGATGTGCGCCACGGCCCTCTGGTGATGACGCCGCCACCTATCGCGGGAAGGGGATCCATCTGCATTTTGATAGTCCCGTTGTTTGCAAAGCGTGGTCGTTCCACGACTGCGTAGGTTCCACGGATATACGGATAGAGAGCTAACATCGCTCCATAGCGATAGGTCAGATCTGTAATGACATATTTCGAAGGAAACAGTTCATTGAAGGCCACGCCAGGCAGCATCGGGCGTGAAATGGCATCCCATTCATATCCTTTCGGTCTGCCGGGTAGGCGGAATGCGGAAAAGCGGTCCAAGTGTTCCCCGATCCCGCCATAGGCCGATGCGATGAGGCGGTGTCGGTCGCTCTCCACAAACGGCAGTCCACCGGCCGCCACCGCGTACACACTTCCCGCAAGGTAATCCCGCTCCTTTGAAACGTTGGGGGTGTCGAAGACCACGCCGCCCCACGGTTGCCAATGGGCCCGATGCCCGGACACGAAATCGCCGCCAAATGACACTCCCTTGTGCGCCAATTCCATGAAATTGCGGTCCAGCATGTCGGTGCGCAACCGGAAATGTACGCGGCCCTCATAGGTATCGCTCGGGACGATAAATTGCGGCGATGCGAGTTTGCCTCGGTCGAACCACAGATAGCCCGGCTCATAGGTCAGCGCCATTTCAAGAGCACTGTCTTGATGATAGGGCGGCAGTGTCGTTCGATACCCAATCCCCAGCCCTGCGAAAATAGAGCTCCATTTAAGCTCGACGTCTGTAATGGCCTTGCCTTCGACGTCTTCATAGCGACCGAACGGCACGATATAATTATTGAACGTGAAGACCGCCTCCCAGCCGGCCGACCGCTCCGATCCGACATTGTACCGGACGTCGTTGTACAAACCTGCGAAAGTGCCTCGAAAACGCCGCGTGTCGTCGTTCCGCCACACAAAGAGTGAGCCATAGGGGTTGACCTGCTGCGTACGTGGTCCTTTGGGAATCAGTAGCATGCCAACATCGAAGGCGGTCACGCTCCTACGACCACGAGCGGGAACATCCACCTCTTTGCCCTTCACTTCGATCTGAAATGGTTCACCTGCTAAGGGGGTTTTCGGCTCCTCCCCAGAAGCGAGTGGAGGGGATAGCGCGCTGATCACTAGACACGTGTAGAGGCAAACTTTTGTCGAGCTAGCGCGGATTTTACAGACAGGTCTAGCAGGCATCAGAACCCGTTGCATTGAGCTTCCTATAGGTTAGCATCAACCCGTGTCAAACCCCTAGGACGAAAATCATACCTGTCCCTCTTAGCCCCCCGCAGCATGCATTGCAAGGCGGTTCACTCGTTATTCTCGCATTGGAGCCAAACGGTCAGGCGCCGAACAATAACCCCTCAGGGGGGCGACTAGTAGTAACGCGGACAATCCCTCAGGGAAAAATTTTGCAGCGCGCTGGCGCTCCATAGCGAAGACTCTGACGAACGAACTTCGTTTCCGCAGGCAAGTAGTTTTACCTATTCTTTGACGGACGTGAATCGTATCGTCTTTCAAAACACCTCGGCCCCTGATTTTATGTGTTGGCTGTTGATTTGGAGACGGATGGCAACAGCCCGTTCCGGACTTACTCCAAAGGCTGCTCGCCGACCCAGTTGTGGAAGCTTAGGGAATGCGCCGGCACCTCGGCTCCCACGGCATGAGATAGAAACGAATGATCCCGATTTGATCCGGGGAGGAATATTCGTCCAAGCCCAACTTGATCTCTTCCCGGCGGACTTCCATGAAATAGGTTCCGAACAAGCGATCCCAACCGGACAACATAACCCCGAAATTGGAATTGTGCTCTCGAGAAAGACGGGAGTGGTGAACCCAGTGCATGTAGGGAGTGACAAGAACGGTCCGGATTGGGGCCTCCAGGTATTTCGGCAGGCTTACATTCATATGCTGAAATTGGCCCGCCGCCAAAATCGCCATCTCGGAAATGATGAATCCCAATGGAGAGACGCCAAGGGCGACAATGCTCACGCCTTTGACGCCCATAGAGATCAGCACTTCTCCTAAATGAAACCGAAGACCTGTGCTCACGTCCACGTCCAAATCACTGTGGTGGGCCCGATGAAAGCGCCACAATAACGGCACATGATGATTGGCCCAATGGTTTCCAAAGAAGATAAGGTCAAGAAGGACGACTGAGACGAGTATATTGGCGAGAGACCCCCAGCCCAATTGATTGAGGAGTCCCCAGCCTTCCATCTCCACGCGTCGGCTCCAAAGCAGGAGACCGCCCCCTACCAGGAGGTTCACCACGACAGTATTGCCTCCCACAATGACCAAATTAGTGGAGACATGTTGCAGTTTGGATTGCACCGGCATGCGAAAAGGCCTCCAGGCTTCAAGCACAAGGAAAAAGCCAAGCACGCCAAATGCCAATGACATTCGCAATACCGCCATGTCCGCTAAAAAATCCATACAATACCGTGATAACAGCCTGAGTTTTTTGGTAAGGGCCAGCTTAACGCAAGCTAATCTGAAAGGTCCAGGTAAGGCTCAACAGCAAAGGCGAAGGTTACTGTAGGAAAAAGTGACAATGTAATTCTAAAGGTCTTAAACGCAGCTGTCGTTCGATAAAGTACAAATAAATACCGAAGATCAACACTTTGGACTCGGAGCAACCAGGCTTTTTTGACAAAAGCTGGCATCACTTGGGTGCAAGAAATCTTTACAAACCAGCAACCGATGTCTTTGTCTCAATTCCGTAACAACTTAGTTTTCAATAGCTTACACTGATGGTATGAGTCCTGCCTCTAGTGTAGTGGGTTTTCGAGCCCTACAAGGAGGATTTATGAAATCCGTATACTGGATGCTAGCGGCCATACTTTTACCTGCGACTGCGAATGCCAGTGCCTTTGCAATCGTTCCCGAACCGGCCTCGGTGGTCCTCCTCGCGACAGGCTTGGCGGGACTGGGTGTTGTCGCCATCATGCGGCGACGCAAGAAGTAAGGAGGATTTATGAAATCGATATATTGGATGGCACTGGGGATACTGTTGCCGACGACGGCGAATGCGAGTGTCCTCGCAGTCGTTCCCGAACCGGCCTCGGTGGTCCTCCTCGCAACCGGCTTGGCGGGACTGGGTGTTGTCGCCATCATGCGGCGACGCAAGAAGTAAGGAGGATTTATGAAATCGATATATTGGATGGCACTGGGGATACTGTTGCCGGCGACGGCGAATGCTAGTACCCCAGTCGCAGCCGTTCCCGAACCAGCCTCTCTTGTCCTCCTCGCGACCGGCTTGGCGGGACTGGGTATTGTCGCCATCACTCGACGACGCAAGAAGTAGTGGGAGTGAACGGTGGACTCAGACTCGATTTCTAGGACTTTGGAGAGGCGTCAGTGAGGCAGGAACGTTAGAAATTCGACGCTGACCCCGATTTTCTTACGAGACGTCGAGCATGCGCTGGAGCGCGATCCGCGCCCAGTGCTTTTCATCCTCGGGCACTGAGATCTGATTCACGACGCGGCCTTCGGCAAGGTTTTCCATCGCCCAGCACAAATGCGGCGCGTCGATTCTGAACATCGTGGAGCACTGGCAGACCGTCGGCGAGAGGAAAAAAATCTTCTTGTCGGGCTGGCGCTGTTTCAAGCGATTGACGAGATTCAGTTCAGTCCCGACCCCCCAGACAGATCCGGAGGCTGCGGCTGAGACTGTCCGGATGATGAACTCCGTCGACCCGCTCATATCGGCCTGATTCACGACATCTTCATGACATTCCGGATGGACGATGATCTTGATGCCGGGATGCTTCTCTTTAAAGTACCGGACGTGGGCCGGTTGGAACATTTGGTGCACGCTGCAGAAACCCTTCCAGAGCAATAACCGCGCTTTCTGAATGGCCTCGGGAGTGTGTCCTCCGTTTGGAAGGAAGGGGTCCCAGACCAGGAGATCCTCCTTCGGGATGCCCATCTTATTCGCCGTATTGCGACCGAGATGTTCATCGGGAAAGAACAATATCTTTTCGCGCCGCTTCCAGGCCCATTCGATGACCCGTTGGGCGTTGGAAGAGGTGCACGTGATCCCGCCATGCTCGCCGCAAAAGGCTTTCAGCACCGCTGCCGAATTCACGTAAACCACAGGAGTCACAGCTTGCTCCACGGGCAGGATCCGACCAAGCTGGTCCCAGGCCTCGTCCACCTGCTCGATCCGGGCCATGTCGGCCATGGAACAGCCGGCTGCCAAGTCGGGCAGAATAACCGTCTGCCCGGTCTTGCTTAAAATGTCGGCCGTCTCGGCCATGAAGTGCACGCCGCAAAAAAGGATGTATTCATGAGAAGAACGCTCTGCCGCAATCTGGGAGAGCTTGAGGGAATCGCCTTCGATGTCGGCGTGGCGGATTACTTCGTCCCGTTGGTAATTATGGCCGAGGACAATGACTCGATCGCCGAGGGCATGCTTTGCCGCCTCGGTCCGCTCAGCCAGCTCTTCGAGCGGCAGGTCCCGATAAGCTTGAATCTCGGCCGGTAGGCTGAGATCCTGTGGCGGACTTGGGTTTAGGAGTGAAAGCGCGGCACTCATCGTCGTGCTGGTCCTCTCCATGTTTTGGGAACTTGGGAAGTACTAAAGCTTACGGTCGGTTCGGAGTTTTTGTCAATCGGCCTTAAGACCCACTCCGCGGCACTTTGATCTCAAATGGCCTATCTCCCGTCTTGGCCCTAGATCGCAGTTGACAGCATGAAAATCAACGAGGTAGGATGCTCCCTACTGCTAGGGGAGCCTAAGTGGCTGAGAGCGTAGCCCCGGTATGCTACGCACCCTCTGAACCTGGCTGGATAATACCAGCGAAGGGAAGCGATGCCTTCACGCGGCGCTCTACTCCCCCCTTCTCTCCCCTGGAAACTATCCGCAAGGAGTTACTTGATTTTCTAGAACTGGCTCTCTTAGGGGGTCAGAGTCGATTTATCCGTCTGGCAAACGACATTGAACTGAGTAGAAAACGAGTAAATGGACTCTGAGCCAACTTTTTGGGCGACGGATAGAAAGGAAGAGAATTCATGAGTAACGCCTCGATCACCACGCAGCCATTCCCGTCTTCGCGCAAGGTGTATGTCCAAAGCAAGCGCCAGGATGTCCGCGTCCCCATGCGGGAGATCAGTCTCACGGCAACCAGAACAAATGGCGCCACCGAGGAGAATCCACCCTTTCTGATCTATGACACGTCAGGTCCCTATACCGACCCACAGGCCGATATCGACATCCGGCAGGGACTCGCGGCCCTAAGAAGGTCCTGGATTCTCGAAAGGAACGACGTGGAAGAACTGCCGGCGGTGTCATCGGAGTATGGTCGCCTCCGGGCGGCAGATCCGAAGCTTACGGATCTGAGGTTCGCGCACATTCGAAAACCCCTTCGAGCCAAATCTGGAAAAAATGTCACCCAACTACACTACGCCCGTAAGGGGATCATCACTCCCGAGATGGAATTCATTGCGCTTCGAGAAAACCTCCGACGCGAATCGCTGATTGCCAGCACCGACCAGGGGAATGGCCAAGCTAAGAAGAACGGCGCGCTGACCAATCGGTTGAGCTCGCAGCATCCGGGAAACTCATGGGGCGCCAGCATTCCGGCAGTGATTACGGCCGAATTCGTCAGGGATGAAGTGGCGCGGGGCCGCGCCATCATTCCCAGCAACATTAACCATCCCGAGATTGAGCCAATGATTATCGGGCGCAACTTTTTGGTCAAGATCAACGCCAATATCGGCAATTCGTCGGTCGCCTCTTCCATTGAGGAGGAGGTGGAGAAGATGATCTGGGCGACACGCTGGGGAGCGGATACGGTCATGGACCTGTCCACCGGCAAAAATATCCATGAGACCCGGGAATGGATTCTTCGCAACTCGCCGGTGCCGATCGGCACCGTCCCAATCTACCAGGCTCTTGAGAAGGTTAACGGCAAAGCGGAAGATCTCACTTGGGAGATGTACCGCGATACCCTGATTGAGCAGGCGGAACAGGGCGTGGATTACTTCACGATCCATGCAGGCGTGCGCCTTCGCTACGTCCCCCTCACGGCGCCCCGGGTGACCGGCATCGTCTCGCGCGGTGGATCAATCCATGCAAAATGGTGTCTGTCGCATCATGAGGAGAACTTCACCTACACGCATTTTGAAGAGATCTGCGAGATCATGAAGGCTTACGATGTCTCCTTCAGCCTGGGCGACGGGCTGCGCCCCGGTTCGATCGCCGACGCGAACGATGAGGCGCAGTTCGCCGAGCTTGAGACCCTTGGTGAGCTGACACAAATCGCATGGAAGCATGATGTCCAGGTCATGATCGAGGGACCCGGCCATGTGCCGATGCACATGATTCAGATAAATATGGAGAAGCAGCTTGCAGCCTGTCAGGAAGCGCCATTCTACACACTGGGGCCGCTGACGACGGATATCGCCCCAGGATATGATCACATCACATCCGGCATCGGCGCCGCCATGATCGGCTGGTTCGGCTGCGCTATGCTCTGTTACGTCACTCCCAAGGAGCATCTGGGTCTCCCCGACAAGGAAGATGTAAAGACCGGAGTCATTACCTATAAGATTGCCGCCCACGCGGCCGATCTCGCAAAGGGCCATCCAGGGGCGCAGGCGCGCGACAATGCCCTGTCCAAGGCGAGGTTTGAATTCCGTTGGGAGGATCAGTTCAACCTCTCGCTCGATCCTGAGACCGCCAAGGAGTTTCACGACGAGACATTGCCGCAGAACGCCGCGAAAGTGGCCCACTTCTGCTCAATGTGCGGGCCGCACTTCTGTTCGATGAAGATCACCGAGGATGTGCGCAAGTACGCCGAGGAGAAAGCGCTCGACGAGCAAACAGCGATTCAGGTCGGGCTGACCGAAAAGGCCAAAGAGTTTAAGCAGGCCGGCGCGGAGATTTATCAATAGAGAGAGGGAAGTAAGCGAGCCTCCGGCTGTGCCGGGGCGAGCGCGGGGTACGGGGGCATCGGAGCAATTCTGATGCGGACGGGCCCCCGATAGGAATTGAACATGGCAAACAAATGGACGGCTCCCCTCCGGGAGCGAGACATCACGCGGCAGATCGCACGCGCGTTTTATCAAGAATTCGATAGCCTCATCGAGAGCGACGCCATTGTAGTCGGCGGCGGGCCGTCCGGGCTGCTCTGCGCTCGAGACCTCGCGGCGGCCGGATATAAGACCTTACTGATCGACCAGACGTTGTTTCTCGGCGGCGGATTTTGGTCCGGCGGATATCTCATGAACAAGGCGACCATCTGCGCTCCGGCCGACAAAATTCTCGAAGAATTTGGAATTCCTTCAAAGAAGATCAAGGAATGCGAAGGCATGTTCATCGTGGATCCGCCTCACGCGACCGCGAAGCTGATCGCCGCCGCGTACGATGCGGGCGTCAAGGTGCTGAACCTGACCAAGGTCATTGATCTGATTCTGCGACGGGACAATGTCCTGGAAGGGGTTGTCGTCAACTGGTCGCCGGTTGAGAACGCCGGTCACGACGCGATCCATGTCGACCCCATTGCGCTTGAATCGAAAGTTGTAGTGGACGCGACCGGGCATGACGCCGCAATCGTCGCGCTGCTGAACCGTCGTGGCCTGGCCAAGGCCGTGCCCGGCAACGGGGCGATGTGGGTGGAGCGGTCGGAAGAACTGGTCGTCGAGAACACCCGTGAGGTCTATCCCAACTGCTTCCTCGCGGGCCTGTCTGTCTCGGCCGTGGATGGTTCGCCCCGAATGGGGCCGGCTTTTGGCGCAATGCTCTTATCCGGCCGCCGCGCCGCAGGCCTCATCAAAAAGAAGCTCAAGCAGGAGTAGTGAGCCCCTCGATGGAAAACAAGAACGTCCTGGTCGCGGTTAACGACGTCTTCTTTTATACGAAACTGCGAGATGCGCTCAAGCCGCATGGTTACAATTTGGAGAAGGCACGATCGCAGGAAGACGTCACCGAGAAGGCACAGGCGCTCAATCCAGTCGCGATTGTTCTGAACATCAACGACGAATCGCTTGATGCTTTCAAGGCGATCGAAGGGCTCAAGGAGAACGACCGGTCAAAATCCATTCCGATCCTTGCGTTCGCCAACCATGAGGATGTGGAGAGCTGGAAGCGCGCGCAGAAGCTGGGCGTCACAAAAGTCGTGTCCCGTAACGAGTTCTCATCGAAAACCCTTGCTCTACTCCAGGAGGTTATTGCCTCGGGAAAAGCGGCCGTCTTGGCGGACGCGGGGCGGGTGGGTGAAAAAACATGAAGCGCTCTTCCCTACATGACGACCACGCCAAGCGAGGAGCGATTTTTGTTGAGCAGTCGGGATGGGAAGTCCCGGACCATTACGGCGATCCGGCCGCCGAATATTCCGCAGTGCGCAACGGCGCCGGGATCATGGATTTAGCTTCCCGCGGACGAATCCGCGTCACCGGCGAGGATCAAGTTAAATGGCTGCAGAGCATTATCAGCAATGACATTTTGCCGCTCGCGCCGGGCCAGGGCATCTATTCCACCTTTCTGACCCATAAAGGAAAGATCCTGGCGTATTTTCGCGTCTATCAGCTGGGTGACGCCCTGCTGATAGAGGACGTCGGAGAGACAGGAGATGCCACGTTTTCGGCGCTCCGCAAATTTCTGCTCTTCGGCACCAAGGCTAAGATGGAAAATTGCGGTGAGTCGTGGGGGCAGCTCTTGATCAGCGGTCCGAAAACCCTGGACCTCATTCGCTCCACGTTCGGCACAGACATCTCTTCTTTGAAACCTCTGGCCTTCGAGAGACTGGAGATCGAGGGATATCCGGCGCTGCTTATTCGAAGCGAAGAGACAGGCGAGACCGACATCAATATTCTCGTTCCGTCGGGCGGGTTGCGTGCCGTCTGGGATCGGTTATGGGCCGTAGGCAACTCCATGGGCCTGAAACCCATTGGGAGGCAAGCGCTGGAGATCCTGCGCGTGGAAGCGGGGCTTCCCAAGATGGGTCAAGACCTCACCGAGGAAATCGTTCCCCCAGAAGCGAATCTCGAGGGCAAATCGTTCAGCCTCAGCAAAGGTTGCTATCCGGGACAGGAAGTTGTCGCTCGCATGGACACCTACGGCTCGGTTCGCCGGCGCCTTGTGGGCCTCACTCTTCTGGACTCCGCCGTACCTGTCTCGGGCGCCAAGCTCTATAGCGGCGATCGAGAAGTCGGCTGGGTGTCGAGCGCCGTCTTGTCCCCATCCCTCGGCAAAGTCATTGCCCTCGGTTTTCCTCTCCGCGACTTCACAAAGCCGGGAACGGAGTTGGAGCTCGAAACCGATGGGCACCGTGTGCGGGCCACAGTCCAAGAGCTTCCCTTCGTCCGCCCGTCCTCCTCACCTTAACCCTTCTTTTTCTACCGGCGGAGAGATAATGGATGCCCTAACGCAACAACGCGGCCTCTTGCTCGAACAGGAACTCAATCGCATGATCGAGATCTTGATTCGTGACTACCAGCCTGAAAAGATTATCGTTTTTGGGTCGGCGGCGCAGGGCGAATTTCATGCTTGGAGCGACTTGGACGTCGTCATCATCAAAAAGACCACAAAGCCGCTGTTGGATCGCATCGAAGAGGTTCTGCGCCTTCTACGGCCGAAGGTTGGACTGGATGTGCTGGTCTACACGCCCGAGGAGATGGAGGCGCTCGTCGATGAACGGCGAGCCTTTGTGTTGGACGAGATTATCTACAAGGGAGCCGTAGCCTATGAACGCCGGAAATAGATGGGCAGCTTTCGCGCTTGAGAACCTGCACATGGCCGAGGCCGCGCAAAAGCTCGGCCTCTGGAATCAGGTCTGCTTGCAGGCCCACCAGGCGGCAGCCAAATCTCTTAAGGCGTTTCTATCGGAGCGCCATCGCCCGATTCCTCAAGTACAGCATTTGACGGAGCTTTTGGCGATCTGCGTTGAAGCGAATCCAGAATTAGCGCAGTTGGAAGATTCGTGCTATGGACTGGAGAAATATCTCATCCCTCTAACCTATCCGGACGCCGTCCCTACCGACCAGGTGAACAGCCTGCCCTCCGAGAAGGATGCAGGTCAGGCGCTTGCCACCCTAGTGGCTCTCCGCGAAGCGTTGCAATTGATTTAGACCATGTATTACATGACATGGGAGCCATGATGGTGGACCATGAGCCAACGGCCTTCCACTTTCTCATAGATATTGGTGACGAGCACCTGGGCCTCTTGGGTTTCTCCGTCTTGTTTGTTCTTGATGTTCTCCCTGCATAGCACCCATGCGATGTCACCCGCAACCTGGATCATGATATCGCTCAGACGAAATTCCATGGAGAAGGTGTTGTTGAAGATTCTTACCCAGCTGTCCCTGACCTCCGGCCATCCGGCGCGCACGTCCCATCCGGGGTGAATGCAGGTCACATAGTCCTCCTGGGCCCATCTCATGTCCATCTGCCGGATATCCAAGCTCTCAAAGGCTTCATAGAATCCCTGGTTCGCTTTGGTGACTTCGTCGATCATCTCCTTCAGCATGGGAGAACTCCAGGCCAAGGCAAGCTCAGAATGGATGGGGGATTGACTTAGTCACCCTCGGGCTCAGCATGGCCATGCTGGTGCTTGACCGACTCTTCGTCAAAGAGGTCGTTCATCTCTGAAGAGATGTCCTCATCCTCTTCAGGGTGAGGAACCATTTTCAGCTCTTTCTTTTTTTTAGGCTTTTCGGGTTCCGGCTCAGCAGCTTCGGGCTTCGCAGGTTCGAGTTTCGCGGATTTAGGCTTTTCGGATTTCGGGTCTTTATCCTGGGCCACGGGGTTCTCCACAAGGTGGAAACCGTGCGTTTTAATGCTAACGCTCCTCGGATCATCCTACCCCAAGCTCAAAGAATTTCCAAGGGCTATCGACTCGGTATGACGACGCTATTTGAAACGGGGGTGGTTTCTTAACTTTGCAGAATTTTTCAGGATCGCTTTGCGGAGCTGTTCCACGCGATGGTTGAGTAACCAAAACTGGAGAGTGATACGAAGACTATTAAAGAACTTTGACAAACGTGCAGCCATAGATCTCTCCTAGCCTTACCATCGGACCCTCTTCCGCTTTACTTGAGGCTAGGGGAAAAGGAGACTGTCTTGGCAGGCTCCAGGGTGGGCGGGTGTAAAAAACAGGGGCGCGTCTTGGCACCCTTTGGTGCATGGGTGCAAGGAAAAGGAGTCAGTTTTTGGCAGGTCCCAGGCGGGAAGGTGTAAAATAAAAAAGGCGGTCCGACGGGTCAAAAGCATTCCACGGCAGGACCGATAGATGCCCTTGACGCGGACTTTGCGTTCTTGCTAGGGGTGACCGTCGGGAAGGGGCGCGTCTGTCTAAACGCCACCCAGCCAAGACTGGGTGGCTACTGAAAGCGCGCCAGGGACTAGGTTGAAGTGACAAAAGCCACAATAACGGTCTGGGCGAGGGAATGGATTATCTTTGCCCTCAGCATCGGCCTGGGCGGCCATGTCGCGCTGGGGTTAATCCTGCATAATCCTTCGACATTGAAAAACGTCTGGTGGAACACCCTCTCGATCGGTCTGTTCATCTATGTCCTTTTTCAAGCCGGCCGCTCGATCTTCCTCGTGTTACGCGCGCGCCGAGCGAAAAGCCAACTGTCATAAAGAACCCTTCCACGGAGACATAAAATGGCATTGCAGAAACCAAGCGAGAAGGAAGAAGAATATTTCGCGCGGCAGATGATTGAGAAGAGACGGCGTGAAGCGGAAGCCGCGCAGGCGTCCATGGCATCCGAGGAGAAGCAACGGCTCAAGGACCTGCATTATATGCACTGTCCCAAATGCGGGCAGTCATTAGTCGAAATGGAGCTCAAGGGCGCTAAGATCGACCGCTGCATGAACTGCGAGGGTATCTGGCTGGATGCCGGCGAGCTGGAGCAGCTCTCGCGAAAAGAAGGACTTTTGGGCGGAGTCCTAAAGCTCTTTAAGTGACGAGCGACCGCTCGTTATCCTGAGCGCTAGCGAAGGATCTAACTAGATTCTTCGCGTTGCTCAGAATGACAAAGGGCTCAGCCCAGAAAAGCAAGAAGGACCTTCCCACTACTTCAAGCCAGTTGCTTCATGGCGCTAAGGCAACGGCCTGCGTTGTAGCGTCACGCAAAGCAGAACAGCGTGGGCCGAAGCCGAAATCCTTCCGAGGTTCCAGGCGAGGCACACCAAAGCATGGAGTACAGAAAGCGAACTGAACACCGACGCATCTGCCGGTGCTGGCTGCGCCATGAAGGAACTGACTCTACCTACGCTTGCTTGTAGCTGATCGTCTCGTCCTTGTGGGATTTCCAGTAGGCGAGCTTGTTGAGCGCATTGAGATAGGCCTTGGCGGACGCAACGATGATGTCGGTGTCAGAGCCGTGCCCCGTTACTGTCTTGGGACCTTCCTCAACTTTC
>DASXSU010000125.1:0-15031 GCA_036505795.1 Nitrospirales bacterium | reverse complement strand
TTGAATCCTTGGTGAAGGTCGGCCACATGGATCGTGCGAAGGAGTTCCTCGAGCAAGGCCACGCCGTGTCCTTGAAGAACGGCGACATGCAGGTTACTAAAAAGTTGGAAGCTATCCGCCAGACTCTGGCCTGATTGGCCTCTAGCCGCCACCACATGATACCTGATAGAGTTTGCGGTCCTCGAGCCGCACGGCGCTAAGCCGCTGTCCCCAAACGCAGCCGCTATCCAGTGCTAGGAGATTCTCCTCCATCCGAAGCCCGAGCGCAGCCCAGTGGCCGCTGATGACCACCGCGTCGCGACTTCTCCTGTTTGGTACAGCGAACCAGGGGGAAAAACCTTGAGGAGCGGTCTCGGGGGGTCCGTTCTCCTCGAAGTCCATCTCGCCGTCGAGCGTGCAAAAGCGAAGACGCGTGAGCGCATTGATGATGACGCGATATCGTGCCATTCCGGTCAACTCGGGGGACCATCGGGCCGGACTCGAGCCGTACATCTCTCGAAGCAGAGTCTTATACTCAGCTCCGCGCAAAACCTGCTCGACCTCTGTCGCAAGCGCCTCGGCCTCCGCCGTGGTCCACTGGGGCAACAGACCGGCATGGACAAGAACGAAATCCTTTTCACGATACAGGAGGCGCTGCTGCCGTAGCCAATCCAGCAAGGCTTCGCGATCCGGCGCCTTGAGCACGTCTTGGAAGGTATCCTCCTTCCTTACAGGCCGGACTCCCTCAGCGGCCGCGAGAAGGTGCAGATCGTGATTCCCAAGCACGACCACAGCAGCAGGACCCAGGGCTTTGACCCATCGCAGTACAGCAAGGGATTCGGGCCCTCGATTGACAAGGTCCCCGACAAACCACAGCGTGTCCTGGAGTGGATTAAAGCCGAATTTGTCTATGAGACGCTGTAAGGCCGAAAAGCACCCTTGGATGTCGCCGACCGCGTAAACCGCCATAGCTCCATCGCTCAGGGTAGACCACTGGCTCGAGGTAAAACGGAAGCGTTGCTTTGCGACCCCCGTTTGACGATCGTCGCGATTTCCGCCACCCGTTTACCCAGGGCTCGGGCCGCGCTCAGCTCTTTTTCATCCAACCCGGGTGAATCTCCCTCTGTCGTGGCGCTGGCGCCGAAGGCTCCGCCGCCGCTCACAATGATCATCTGATTGCCGAGCATCGCGGCGAGAATGCTCAGCATGGTGAGCTCCTTGCCGCCCGAAACTTGCCCGCCCGTGGCGAATGCCGCGCCGACTTTGTTTCGCATCTTGAATTCGGGAAAGACGCCGAACTTGAACTGCCAATTGTCAAAGAATGTCTTTACCTCTCCCGACATGTTCGCCCAGTACACCGGAGATCCGACGATCAGCGCATCCGACGTAAAGAGCTCAGGGCCGGTCACGTCGCCTACCCGCTTCTGCACGACCCGCGTGCCGGAGACTGACCTAGCGCCTGCAGCCACTTCCTGTGCCATTTTCTCGGTATGGCCGGATAACGAATAGTAGGCGATCAGAACGGTAATTGTTGGGCCCGGCTCCTCGGCTGACGACAGAGGCGCGATGAGCAGGACAAGGCTGGCGATAATAAGAAGGCAGAGATGCTTCGCTTCGCTCAGCATGACAATTGGAATCAATGCCGGCGGGTCTCCTCATCCAACTGCTCTTCAACGGAGATATGGGTGAGCGCGCCACGATATTCGCATTTGTGGCAGCGAACTCGCCATTCTTCTATCCACTTCTCTTGCACATAGGTTTGCCGGCATTGGGGGCACGCAAACGTACCCCGTACGTAATGCACCATCCGCTTTTCCTTCATACTCTCCTCCCACACACTTTCGAATCGCCTTGTTACGAAAATTTACTATGGTTTACAGAGCGGGCACTTCTTCTTATATTTCGAGTTGCTCAACTCGAGGGCTTCATACGCCCTCTCCTTGTCGACAATCTCCTGCCATGTGCCGGTCCAGAGATCGTGATATTGAATATTCTCCGGCACTTCCGGACATCGATCCCGATGCAACGTCGCCCGGTCAATTGCTTGGGCAGTGTGCAGCACATACGCCACGGACGAACTCCTTCCGAAAAGTGGGGTCAGAGTCGATTAATTCGTTCTGTTGTCATTTGCACGGCATCTTTTCTTTAAGAATCTTGATTAATCGACTCTGACCCCATTGTCGAAATCAGCGGTGTCCTTTGGCCGCTTGAGTTCCTCTTCAAGAAGCACCCTGCGCAATACTTTGCCGACCAGCGTCTTCGGAAGGTCTGTACGAAATTCAATCTGCTTCGGCACCTTGAACCTGGCCAGGCGCTCGCGGCAATATCCCAGCAACTCGGCGGCTGTGGCTTGCTCTCCATCCTTCAGCACAACGAACGCTTTAATTTTCTCACCGCGCAGTTCTTGAGGAATTCCGATCACGCAAGCCTCCTTGACCTTCGGATGCTGGCAAAGACACTCGTCCACCTCTCGGGGATAGACATTCATGCCTCCGGACTTGATCATGTCCTTGAGCCGGTCTTGAATATAGAAGAAGCCGTCCTGATCCATCGAGGCCAAGTCTCCGGTGCACAGCCAGCCATCGTGGAAGGCCGCGGCCGTTTCCGCCTCTTTATTCCAGTACCCTCGCATCACCTGCGGCCCTTTGATTCGCAGCTCTCCGACCTTTCCATGCTCAGACACCGGGACGCCGGTCTCCAGATCAACCAAGCGGGCGTCGGTATCGAGGATCGGCAGACCGATGCTCCGCGCCCGTCGTTGCCCGCCGATAGGGTTACAATGAGTGACAGGCGATGCTTCCGTCAAGCCATAGCCCTCAACGAGAGATGACCCTGTCAGCTCTTCAAATCGGTCCTGCACGTCGGTAAATAAGGGCCCGGCCCCGCTGATACAAAACTTGATCGATCTGAGATCGTGCTCGTGGACCTTGGGATGGTTGTTGAGCGCGAGATACATCGCCGGGATGCCGGGAAAGGCCGTCACACGGTGCGCCACGATCGCTTTAAGGACTTCGTCGGCCTGAAACTTGGGCAAGAGCACAATCTTCGCCCCCAGCATGAGTGCCAGGTTTTGACAGGTACTCATCCCATAGACATGAAAGAACGGCAATACCCCAAGGAATACCTCCCGTCCCTCTTCGAGTCCCCTCAACCAGTACCGGCACTGGACGGCGTTTGCAACAAGATTGCGGTGGGTAAGCATGGCGCCCTTCGGGATGCCGGTGGTGCCGCCCGTGTACTGTAAAAGCGCAAGATCGTCGGGGCTCACCTCACGTGCAACGGAGCAGGGTCGGACGCTGGTCAGAAGAGCGCAAAAATCATAAATGGGCGGGACTCGCTCGATTTTAATCGATTGGCCCTGCCGCCACGCTTTCAATGGATAGAGCAGCCGCTTGAGCCACGGCAGATAGTCGCGAACATTCGCGAGGATGACGCGTTTAAGCGGCGTCTCGGGCATCGCCGCTTGAATTTGCGGGTAAAATTGATCGAGAGTCACAATGGTTTCTGCCCCGGAATCATTCAACTGATGGGTGATTTCGCGCCTGACATATAGCGGGTTTGTCTGAACCACACAGGCACCCGCTTTGAGCGCTCCGAAGTAGGCAATCAGAGCCTGAGGGACGTTGGGAAGCATGACCGCCACGCGATCGCCCTTTTGAACACCGAGTTCAATGAGTGCAGCCGCGAACCGTTGGATAAGATGTTCCAGCTCGCGATACGTGAGTGAGCGGCCGTAAAATTCGAGGGCCTGTCGGTCGGGAAACCGACGGGCCGAATCGGTCACGAGTTGAGGCAGGGTGATATTAGGATAGGATCCATTGGCAGGAACGCCTGCCCCATACTGCTTGAGCCAGGGCCGTTCCATAGAAATTCGCCGAGTTCTCCCGAGTTTTTCCGGTAATCTCGGCCACGGTAACGCAGGCTATCCGGCCTTGTCAAGAAAGGCAAAATTGACACTTTCACAGCGCTTGCCTATGATGCGCCTCGCATGACCCGGTACCTCATCCTGTGTGGTGTGTGGATTATTGTGGCCGTCCTTCCCCTAAAAATCGACGCGCGGGAGGAACCACGGACGAGTGGAAAATCCGACCTGATAACCGTGGTCTACCCTAATGGCACCCGCATTCAAGCCGAGCTGGCCGACACAGAGGAGAAACGCGCTCGCGGGCTGATGTTCCGCGAACACTTGGCGCGCGACCGGGGAATGCTGTTCATATTTAGTGAGCCAGGCCAATGGAGCTTTTGGATGAAGAACACCAAGGTTCCCCTCGATATCCTGTGGCTGGATCATAAAAAGAAAATCGTAGACCTCGCTGAAAACATTCCAGGTTGTGTGGGCGACCCCTGCCTGCAATACCAACCGGCTCAAGAAGCTACCTACGTCTTGGAGGTATCTGCCGGAACGGTCGGGCGGCAGAAATTAGCCAGAGGCATGCAGCTCAGCTTCGATCTGCCCAAGCGGTAGGAACGCCGTCAGGCTAATCCAAAGAACTTGCGAATGCGATCTCCCAGGGTCCGCACCGGGTCACCCTTCTCCTGCCCGCCTTGTTGGGCGGCCCGTTCTTGATGCGCCACGAGATCTGATTTGCGCGCCACTAATACTCTGCTGATCTGCTCAACCAAGAGAGGGTTGTTTTTTAGCAGGCGGGACATGCTTTCCTTGTCCAGCACCAACACCTCCACGCGGGTTTGGGCCACGACGGTGGCGGCTCGTGGTTCGCCTGTCAGTAAGGACATTTCTCCAAAGAACTGGAGCGGATTCAGCGTCGCGACAACTGTATGAGGGTTCTCGCCAATTCGCACCTCTACATGGCCATCCAGAATAAAAAACAACTCCGATCCCTCGTCTCCTTGATGGACAACCACCTCACCCGGCATATACACGCGAATCGTCGCCTCGTTTGCAAGGTTCTGGCGTTCTTCAGGGCTTAGGACCGATAAAAAGTCCACCCGGCCGAGCCCCTCCACAATGCGATCCTTCTCTTTGGCCGCCATGGTCAATGCCACGTCGGGTTTTAGAATCTGGATCATGCGTTGCGGAAAAGGAATTTCAATGCCTTCCCGTTTAAATGCGTACCAGACATATGACAAAACCTCGCCTTCCACGTCCTGTACTCTGGCATAATCGTCGATCCAGTATTTTAATCGGTACTGGACACTGGAATCCTTAAACGCGAAGGTGAATGCGGAGGGAGCGGGTTCGCTCAGTACACCGGGAACCGCTTTTGCGGCACCCACAAGAATGCGTTGCACGTCCATCGGAGCGGCATGGTACGCGGCCTCGACCATCACTGTTCGACCGTGTCGCGTGCTGGGCCGGCTGTAATTCAAAATGTCCTGCTGCAGCACAAGGTTGTTCGGAACCATCACAAGATCTTCATCGCGAGTCATGATCGTTAAATGACCAAGATCGACGGTAGTAACCCGCCCCTCGCGTCCTGCCACCATGACCCAGTCGCCAACGCGCACTAAATTTCCCAAACTAATACCGGCGAAGAAGCGTTTGATCGTGTCCTGGAGAGCGAAACCAATGACCGCGGTCATTACGGTTGGAATCGCAATCAATGCGACCACATTGATCCCTAGAACCGTGCGAAGAAAAATCAGCGCGGCCAATGCCAGGCCGGCAACCATAAGAAACATTCGCAATAGGTCAGGGATGTTGAATCCCTTTTTGGTGATCAGGAAATCTTCCACCAGCAGGAGATCCGTTGCCTTGATGAAAAAAAAGGCCGTACCGAGATAGGCAGTGAACTTCAGCAGTTGAGAGACAAGCACCGGAAGGTCAACGGCCTGGAGGAACGGCAGTTCGCTCTCGTCCAGGATAAGAATCACATACAGGATAAGGGTGCCGATAAAGACTGCGAAGAAACTCAACGGGACGCGCTTGGCTCTCTTGTGCGCAATGAAGAAATACACTCCAAACAAAACGGCAGCCAGAGTTGCCGTCGCGCCGAGCTTCAAAAACAGTTGGTGAAAGAGTTTGAGTTCGTCATCCATCTGCGGAGATTCCTTGTTGGGCATCGGTATCGAAACGCTCAAGGAAAACACATGTCACGGCTGCGGTCAAGCCGGAAGCCTTGTCCAGCTTTTTGGGCAGCCGCCCACCACGGTCAGGAAAGCAAGAGAACATTGCCTCGCCGCCCTTCACTATGCTTGAATTTACGCCGTGCGACGCCGTGACTTCCTCCTAAGTCTCAGTGCCTTGCTTGCCTCACAGTGGCGCGGCAGATGGTCTCCTCTCGCCTGGGCCGACAATCTGGCTACCCTTTCTGAACCCTCAGCCCTCGTGGCCGCGGCCGGGGATACTGTCCTCGGTTTTAACTTAGAAGCGCACTTTGACGAGCAATTGGAAGCCGGTGCTGTGCGAGAGCAGCTTTGGCCGTTGTATTTTTCCGGGGTGGCAGAAGTTCTGCATCGCGCCGATGCCGCCGTGGTCAACCTCGAATGCCCGTTCACGGAGCGAGGCGTGATGATCCCGAAGAATTTTAATTTTCGGGCGAGATTGGAACTCATTGAAATTTTGAAAGCCGGTGGCATTGACCTCGTCACCCTGGCCAATAACCACATAATGGACTATGGCGTCATCGGCATGGAAGACACCTTCAGGACCCTTAAGGAGGCCGGTATCGCGCACTTCGGGGCGGGCATGACGCTTGGCCACGCCCGCAAGCCGGCTATCATCGAGCGTCAAGGCCTGAGAATCGGTTTTCTCGGGTATTACTTTCAGACCGCTGCCGACATGTTGGAACCACGCGAACTGTTCGCGACGAACACCACCGCAGGCGTGGCCGGCTGCTATGTGAATCCACGCTGTATCCGCCAGCAAGTCACAGAAGATGTATCAGCGCTGGTGCCATCGGTGGATGCGGTGATTGTCTACTTCCATTGGGGAAAGGAAGGCTCGCAGACCGTGCAAGAGTACCAGATTCGTCTCGCACACCTCTGCATCGATCTGGGATGTAAGGCGGTCCTGGGCGCCCATCCCCATCGCTTTCAAGGGGTCGAAGTCTACCGGGAAGCTCCGATTTTCTACTCGCTCGGAAACTTTGTCTATGGCGGCAGGAAAGATCCCCCGGACAAACTCTCCGCCATCGCATTGCTGCGTCTCTCCAAAGATCAGCCGGTCACAACCGAGCTCGTCCCGATTCAGTTCACTCGCTGGCCTGAGGCCCCCTTTCAACCCATCGTCCTTGCTGGGGCTGAACGAGATCAAGCGCTGGAACGAATCGCCGCGCTTTCATCTGGATTTCCGGCCACTCTTCCTATGCTAGAGTCCTATCGGAAACTTGGTGCACCGGGAATCCAGCTTCCTCCGTGAGACGGCATGCCTATTCGATAGGAGCCCCTGACCCCGGGCAAAGGCTCTGCGATTGGGTTGTGCAATGATCCTTATCGTCATGGGAGTGGCCGGCTCCGGGAAAACGACGGTGGGGCAACTTCTCGCGAAGGAGCTATCCTGGACGTTTCGCGATGCCGATGAGTTCCATCCCCCCACAAACATCGAGAAGATGAGCCAAGGGATCGCCCTCGAAGACGCGGACAGGGCTCCATGGCTTGCGACTATGCGTGCGACCATCGAGACCTATCTGCGGGAGGACAGGAACGCGATTCTGACCTGCTCGTGCCTCAAAGCCGCCTATCGACAAACGCTCCTGGTCGATCCAGCTCGTGTTCGTTTTATCTATTTAAAGGGAAGTTATGAGCTGATCGATGCCCGCTTACGTCACAGGGCGCACCACTTCATGAAGGCGGATTTACTAAAAAGCCAATTTGAAATTCTCGAAGAGCCGCAAGACGCGATGACGGTGGATCTGTCGGATCCGCCGGAAGTGATTGTGCAGAAAATCCGAAAGGCCTTGAATATCTAGCCGGCCCATTTGATCGTGCAACCAATCGCGTGGGTTTCGGCTTCAGCAGGCGCGCCTCCCTGTAACAGGGCATCCACAGCCTCGCGAAGATACTGCTTTTTCACCGCTCCGGGGTTCTGCCAGTTGTCGTCGATCTTCCCCGTATAGCGCAGCTTGCGGCCTTGGTCAAAGACAAACAACTGTGGCGTGTGGGTCGCTCCATAGGCCTTGGCCACTTCCTGTTTCGCGTCACGCAGATACGGAAAATTGAAGCCCTTGGTGTTCGCCCGCTCGACCATAGCGTTGAAGCCGTCCTCCGGATAGTTCACGTCGTCGTTGGAATTGATCGCGATCAACTGGACGCCTCGAGTCTGATAGTCCCTCTGGATATCCTTCATCCTATCTTCGTAGGCCTGCACGTAAGGGCAATGATTGCAACTGAAAATGACGACGAGGACAGGTTTCCCAACAAATTCCTCGAGGCTATGCGTGCGTCGATCGACGCCCTGCAATTGAAACCCCGGCGCCTTGTCCCCGATGTGCAGTGTGCTCACGTCAACTCCGCCTGTATATCCGAGCGTAACACGTTTTACGCGGACCGATCAGGGCTACCAGCTCCCCAATTGACCTTCATAGAGATAAGCGCGCGTGTCCCGGGCAATGGCGGCGGGGTCGCGCTTGAGTCTCGCCACCCCGACATCAATCGCCGATCGCGCCACGGCCGCAGCCACGCTGGGGGGCACGCGGAAATCAAACGCCTCCGGAATAATGTAATCTGGCCGGAGTTCTCCCTGGGGAATCACGTCGGCGAGGGCTTGAGCGGCAGCGAGTTCCATATCGATCGTGATCGTCGTGGCGCGGACATCGAGTGCCCCGCGAAACACCCCCGGGAATACAAGGCTGTTGTTCACCTGATTAGGAAAATCGGAGCGGCCGGTGGCGACGATCCTCGCGCCGGCCTCCAGTGCTTCAAAGGGCATTATCTCCGGGACAGGGTTGGCCAAGGCAAAGATAATCGGGTCCGCAGCCATTGTCTTCACCAGCTCGGGCTTCAGAACTCCGCCTACCGACACGCCGATAAAGACATCGGCGCCGGCCAGTGCGTCGGCCAGATGGCCGGTCAATTGCCCCCGGTTTGTTTGCCGAGCCAAGGCCGCGAGAATCGGGTTCATCCCGGCCTCACGGCCTTCGTACACGATCCCATGCACATCAATCAGGACCAGATCCTGAACGCCGCGTCTTAATAAAAGCTGCGCGATCGCCGTCCCCGCGGCCCCGGCACCGCAAATGACGATCCTCGCCGCATCAAGCTTGCGATCGAGCAACCGCATGGCATTAAGAAGCCCGGCGAGGACGACCACAGCCGTCCCGTGCTGGTCGTCGTGAAACACCGGAATGTCCAACTCCGTCCGTAGCCTCATCTCAATCTCAAAACAGCGCGGCGAGGCAATGTCCTCCAGATTGATGCCGCCGAAGGTCGGGGCGATATGTTTGACGGCAGCAACGATTTCATCAGGGTCCTGCGTGGCTAGGCAGATCGGAAACGCTTCGATGCCCGCGTAAAAATTAAAGAGCACAGCTTTACCTTCCATGACGGGCAAAGCCGCACGCGGACCTAAGTCGCCGAGTCCTAGGACGGCGGAACCATCCGTCACGACCGCGACGAGATTACCCTTGGCCGTGTAGTCATAGACCTTCATCGGATCACGACAGATCTCTTCCACCGGACCTCCAAGACCCGGTGAGACATAGAAGCCCTTCAAGACAGTCACATCCCTCACCAGAATCTTGGGTTTGATCTGGAGAATACCTCCATATCGGGCGTGCAGATCGAGAGACTGCTCGGCAACCGTCGCGCCGGGGCCGGTTGTCTCCGGAGGGAGCCGGAATCGACCCTCGTATACGTACTGGAGCGTCCGGTCACGAATACTATCAGGGCTGACCTGCCTTCGGGCCTGCCCCGTCTCGATGGCAGCTCTCGCGACTGCCGCCGCGATCGCGGGCGCCACACGAAAATCCATTAAGCCGGGCAATACTTGATCAGGACGCACATCCTCCGGAGCGATGGCGCCGGCAAGAGCCTCGGCGGCCGCGATCTTCATCTCATCGTTCATACGATGGGCTGCAACGTCGAGCAGGCCGCGAAAGATGCCGGGGATCACCATGGCGGTATTAATGCCGTTGGGCAGGTCGGCCCTGCCGGTCGCCGCGATCGCGGCACCGAAACGCTTGGCGATTTCCGGACGGATTTCGGGCTCCGGCAAGGCGAGGGCGAGCACGATTGGATTTCTGGCCATCGTCGCGATCGCCTCTCCCTTCAGGACCTGTCCCTCGGAGAATCCAATGAAGACGTCGGCACCGGACAGCACCGCTTCAAGCGGGCCCTGCCGGCTTTCGGGATTCGTAGACAAGGCCATCTCCGCCTTTACCCAGTTCATCCGTGTCGGCCGATACTTGTAAATCGCCCCCGCACGGTCGCACAGAACCACGTCCCTGACACCGTACCTCAGCAGCAGTTTAGCCGTGCCGATACCAGCTGCACCGGCCCCATTGATCACGATCCGCATGGAGGCGATGCTCTTGCCGACCAGCTTGCCGGCATTCATGAGAGCCGCCAGAACTTCAATAGCGGCCGCGTGTTGATCAGTATGGAAGACCGGAATGTTGGTTGCGCGCGCCAGCCGCTCTTCAATCGGAAAGCAGCGCGGGGCGGTAATATCCTCGAGACAGATGGCGCCGAATGTCGGCACCAGCAGGGAGATATTTTCGACAATTTCGTCGGTATCCTGGGTGTTCAGGCAGATCGGGAAGGCGTCCACCCCGGCAAAGGTCTTCAACAGCACCGAGTTGCCTTCCATGATGGGCATAGCGGCGTATGGCCCTCGGTTGCCCAGGTTCAGCACCTTTGACCCGTCCGTCACAAGAGCAATCGTATTTCCCCGGCAGGTGTATTCGAAAGACTTCTGAGGATCGGCGTGTATGGCCAGGCAGGGTTCGGCAACGCCGGGAGTATAGATGAGACTGAGCACGGATCGGTCCCTGATGGGAACCTTACTCTCTATGCCGATCACCCCGCGGTGACGTCTTCTCGACTGTAGCGCGTCGTCCGGCATCGGCTACAATCTTCGGCGATCTTTAAGCATTCTCAGTCTTTGTTTAATTGCCTCAACCGTATGGTCATCGGCTGGAGGGGCCGACTGGAGCGCCGCCTCATACTCGGTGAGCGCTTCATCCAACTTCCCTGACGCCTCCAAAACCAGCGCAAGTCCTGCCCGGGCGGCGAAGGAGTTCGGGGAGAGGTGCACAGCGGTGCGGTATTCGCTAATCGCCTCATCATATTTTCGATCGGCGGCCAGAGCTTCACCCAGAGCCGAGTACACTCCCGCCTCTTGTAAGCCCAGCCTCAGTGCTTCGCGATACGCGTTTGTTGCCAGATCCGGCCGCTCCAAGGCCGCCAGCACTATCCCCAGCTGAAAATTGGCTTGAGCCGTAAGATTCTCCTTATTATCCTGATTCAAACGGATCGATTCGACAAGCTCAGACATTGCAAGGTCATATTCTTCGGCGACGGCGTACGCCATTCCGAGTTCGAGTCGCGCTCGCGGGTCCGCCGGCGACTTGTGTACCGCGTCCAATCGTTCTGCCAGGATCGGAGAGGTCGGCGATGGCGGATTAACCGGCAGCTGTGAAAGCGGCTCAGTCACGAAAATGATGCTCCAAAGCAGAAAAGCGGTGGTCATCTGATCAACTCCTCATCAACCCCGCCCATAGGCTCGGACACCGGAAGTCGCAAGCGTCCGCTGAGCATCGAGCTTAAGACGGCCGTGAGGCCGATGCTGACCCCGAATGCGACGAGGAGCACCAAAAGATAGGGCTCATTGCGGTATGCGGTCGAGGAGAAGAGCCCCGGGACAGGAAGGTGCGGAATCACCCGCCGGTACTCCAACCAGGCCATCCCGCCATAGAGAATCGCTGCGAGGGCTGCCAAAAGGAAGGTCGCCCGGCCGGAGAGGAGAAAGCCGGAAAGGAGAATCGGCAGGCCGTACAAGACCATAAATGGATTGCTCACCCCTCCGGAAAAATGCAGCAGGAAGGTCAGAAGAAACAGATCGGCTGCCAGTTGAAGCATCAGGGACCGCTCGGCAGCATCCGGTGAAGCCATTCCGGTCTTTCGCGCAGCCCGAAACAGATGCAGGCTATAAAAAAGGTTGACCGCAACGAACAGTCCCGCGATCGCATACACGGGTACCGGGTTCAGGGTCGCACCCATATTTTGCACAAGGATGATGGTGCCAATAAAAACGGCTGCGGCACAAAAATATCGCAGGTAGATGACTCGCCATGCATGCGCCGGTAATTCGGTTCGGATCAGTGTCGGCAGGTCCGCCGCGATCATAGAGAAATTCTAGACCAGAGCCGGAGGAGAAGCAACGCGCCGACAAGCGGCAAGGAAGCCGAAGAGGGGGAATGCTCTATCTTACGGGTGCGCGGACAAACAGAACCGCATCCCAAGCTACGAGGGGCATCACGGGGTGGACAGATTCTTGAGAAGTTGCTCGGCCGCAGGCCGATACTTCTCCATCCAGGCACGTGACGAGGAGGAATCATGCATCGCAAGGATCGCTTGCGCATGGGTACGGGCTTGGGCTGGACGGCCCGTCTCCTTATAGAACTCCGCGAGATCTAATCGGGCATCGGCGGAAGTCGGATCGGACTCCACAGAGCGCAACAGGTATCCCTCAACCTGTTCACGTTTGCCGTTGAGCAGCAATCGCAACGGACCAGGGGTCCGATACAACAGCATCCCCATCATGTGGTTGGCGCGGGCATGACCGGGGTCCAACGCCAAGGCGCGATCGAGATGCTTCTCCAGATCCGCTAAGATCGTGGGAGACACCTTCCAGAACGGCAGGAGGTTCACCATCTTGCCCCGGTTCGCCGCCAGCAAGAAATGCGCGTCGGCGCTCTTCTCTTGACGTTGTATTGCCTCCTCTGCCGCGTGTTCCCCCTGGCGGTACCAGCCCAGCGACCTATCCTTCCCCTTGACCTCATCTCCCAATGCGAGACAGACCTCCGCGATTCGTATATGGGGCACCGCCGTCTCCGGTTGCATGGTCGAAGCCTGCCGGTAAAGCGACAAGGCTTCCTCGAGGGACTTGGGGAATTTTTCCTCGTCGCGCTGTAGCCGATCGCCCTGTTCAATCAACTCCGGCACCGTGGCCGCCAGAAGCAGAGATGCCGCGGCGATGGCAACGACCGACGTGATAAAAGCAACAGCGGCTCGCACGCTCGTCGATCCCTCCGAAACAGTCGATGGCTGATCTAGCCGACTATGACTTCTCTCGGGCTTTACAGATGGGGCAGCGGCAGAATTTGTGCCGCAAGATGTCGAAGGAATAGATACCGGTGTCGTGTCCGTCGCTCCAGCGGAAACGCAGGCCGTATCGACCGACCGCTTCGATGTCCTTAACGGCGATCAGCATGGGAATGCCGGTGGGTTTGATCCGAAGCTCGCCGGTCCATTCGTCTGTGCAGGCGGCACAAGGACAATGCAGGCGAAGATAGCGGACGGGATAGACACCTTTGTGGCCATCGGTCCATTCGATGCCGAGCACACCATTTTCGATCCAGTCCATGTCCTTAGGCTGGATCTCGTCGCTCATCACTTAGGAATTCTCTCCTGGTGACGGGACTCGCTCACCCAGCGGTACAGCCCATAGGCTGAAGCCAGAACCCCCGTAACGAGCAACGCAAGCCCGGCCTGCATCACAGCGGGTTGCCCCTCCGTCAGCCCATACGTCCCAAGGATGAATCCGAGCGCGACAAAGATCTTACCGGTGAACCGCGCAATCGAGCCCCCTGGTCCAACATTCGTTGCCATCGGGCTACTATACGCGACGGCGCAAGCCTTCCGCCACTGACCCACGTGCAGAGCGATACGTTGGCCGCGTTTCCGCGGCAAGCATATTGTATGTTTGGGACATCCGGCGTCCGGCGACGCATTCCACGTACAGCTCGATGACTTCCCGTAACTCCTGCCGGATAGAGGGGCCGGGCTTGAGGCGAGGCAAGAGCGCCGGATCCATTTTCAGCGCTTGGCGAAAGAATGCCAGGCAAGCCGGCGAGACCGCCGGGCAGGCCATTGGCTCTCGACGCACGCAAAGGGAACAAAGCGTTCCGCCCCATCTCGGGGAGAAGAACCAGGCTCCTGCGCTCTGCTGAGACTGGCAACTCGTGCACCGATCCAAGCGGGGTAAATACCCTGCGAAGCGAAGGATTTCCACCTCATACAAGGCGGCCGAGTGGCTCGGATCGATGCTCTCGGCGATGACATGAAATCCCTCAAGCAACGCATGGAAGATCCTTGGCACCGCATCCCCGTCGGCTGTGACGGCCCCGGCAAGGTTGGCAAGTCGTGCCGCTGCCCCAATGGTCTCGAGCGAATCGCGCAGCGTGTGGAACGACTGCCGGATGTCGGCCTGCGAGACCCGATACATTGAGTCGCCGTGCTTTTCAAACAGGTTCAGGTCACAGCACACAAACGGCTCGAGCGCGCTGCCGAAGCGATTCTTCATCCTTCGCGCCCCGCGAGCAACGCCTCTGACCTTGCCGTACTTGAGAGTAAAGAACGTCACGATCCGGTCCGCCTCGCCCCACTTGCGGCTTTTGAGGACGATGCCCGGTGTTTTGAGCAGCGGCATGGGTGAGGTTATTTCAAGTGCGAGAGAAAGGCCGTGGCCAACCCTAGATAGATCGCGGACCCGGTGATATCGTTCGCAGTTGTGACAAACGGCCCCGCCGCAACGGCCGGGTCAACGCCATAACGTTTCAAAATGACCGGCATAATAGTCGCCATCGTCGTCGACACCACGAGGGCGCAGAGCATGGCCATGCCCACCACCAACCCTAACGTCAGATTAATATGCATCACGGAGGCCGCCGCCAGGGTGACGACTCCGCATAAGAGGCCGATAATCAGCCCAATGCTTACTTCCCGGAAGAAGACCTTTCGGACATCGGATAGTTCGATCCGACCGGTGGCAAGACCGCGAATCATCAGCGTCGAGGACTGTAATCCCACATTTCCCCCCATAGCCGCGATCACGGGAATGAAGGTCACCACCGCCACCACTTCCTGAATGGTGAAGCGGAAGTTCCAAAGAATCAGTCCTGAAATCATGCTCCCGACAAGGTTCGTCAGC
>DASXSU010000124.1:0-7675 GCA_036505795.1 Nitrospirales bacterium | reverse complement strand
TGGAATACCGTCCCGGTGGGTACTCAGCGACAAAACCGATGAAGGTATTTCCAGAGAGCTTCCAGCTAAAGTTGCGATGACCGGCTCCCCGGTGGTTCTCCACGGGCAAATCGCAGTTCATAGTGTCAGGGAGCAAATTACCGGGATTGATGTGTCGCCCCGATTCCGGTCGTATCGCGAGTTTGTCAGCGGGCTTGAAGTAATCGGCGTCTCCTCGATAGCGGTCGTCGAACTGATATGGGTTGTCGAAAATAAATTTGCGGCTTCGGAAGAGCGTCATGATCGGCGGAGCATTTGTCGCGGCTAATAAAAGCGCCGGACTGGAGGTCGCGTTCACTAGACGGTGCCAGGTATTGAGCGGTGGCGAAAAAAAGCTACTTTTCTGCCATTCGAAGATTTGTTTTCTTTCGTCGTTGTCCGTCCAAATTTCGGTGGTCCCTCGTCCTTCGACGACATAGAACATTTCTTCGTACATGTGTTGCTCGGGATTGAGGGCACCGCGAGGAGGTATCTCGACAACGTAAAGGCCATTTTTGTTCCCCAAACCGCTGAGCTCGAGATAAGCCCCCTGGCCACCCGTGCGTTTCCAGGGACCCAAGGTAACGTCTCTCACATCGTAAACACCCAAACCACGGACGATCGGGATGTTCTCTTCTTCGATAAATGACTCGTATACTGAAGGAGGTCGCTTCCAGCGGAAGCGACCTATGGCCTGCAGATTTTCTTCCGTCATTACTTCACCTCCAGTTTCAGTGTTGCGCGTTTCGTAAGATATATTTCGTTACCGAGAGAGGAGTCAACGGGTTAGGTTTGCTTGACACAACTTCTGGCTCGCGTCTATATCTGCAGTGAGAAAAACCATAGACGTGAAGGAGATGGAGTTATGTTTTCATCGAGCGATCTTCACGGGCTGATCGGCATGATGCCCGCTTTCACCACCGAGGACGGCTGGGACCCGTGGGCAAAAAACACGATCAACGTGAGCGAGGTGGAGCGCAGCGTGGACCGGGCCATCCGGGACGGCATGAATGCCGTTGCGCCAATGGCGAGTTCTGGAGAGTGTTATACGTTGCTCTGGGAGGAGTTCATCACTCTCACGGACGCCACCATCGCGGTTGTGCGCAAACGCGTGCCGGTCATGATCGGGTGCACCAGTACGCACACGCGCGAAGTGCTGCGCAAGATGGAATACGCGGCCAAGGCGGGAGCGGACGGTGTCTTGGTCGGCGTGCCCTATTATTTCCCCAGCAGCGTGGAAAATGCGATTCAATTCTACCATGACTTGGCCGATGCCTTCCCGCAACTCGGCATCATGATCTACCACAATCCGTATAATCACCGGATAACCATCCCGGTAGAGGCGTTCAAAAAACTGGTGGAAAAGCCTAACATCGTAGCCATGAAAGACAGCCACCGAACACCGATGCAGTTTATGCAGCTTCAGGAAATTGTCCGGGGCAAGATCAGCGTCTTCACCAACCAGATACAGCTCTATCCATATATGCTGTTGGGCGCTGCGGGATGCTGGTCCATCAACGCGTGGTTGGGCCCGTCGCCGGTAGTGCGGGCGCTGCAAGCGGCGCACGCGGGAAACTGGGATGAAGTGAAAGAGATCTGCATGGCCATTGCGCAGGTGAGTTCACGCGACAATCGTGGTGAAGCCTACATCAACAAGCTTGCAATGAATGAAGCTGGATACTGTCATCCGGGTCCGCCGCGGCCACCTTACCGGGTAATTCCGGAGGAAGCGAAACGGAAAGCTAAGGAGGTGGCGCAGCGGTGGCGCGCCTTGTGCGATCGCTACCCAGCGAAGATGGCAGCCGTAGCCTAACCGGCCGTTGCGGATGCGCCGCAGTTTTTGAATCAGGAAGAGCACGGAGGAGTTTTTATGGCAAGTTCGTACAGTATCGTATCTGGTGATTGCCATTTAGATCTTTCCTCGGAGAGGTGGGTTCCATATCTGCCGCAGAAGTGGCGCGCAAGAGCGCCCCGTCAGGTGACGCTTGGCGATGGCAACCAAGCCCTCGTGATTGAGAATCGGCCTCCCATGTCGCCTACCGGACTCGTGGGCACAGTTCACAACGACCTTCCCGTCAGCTTTGACTCTGTAGGCATGGGTCCACCCGAGCAACGGCTGCGTGAGCAGGATACGGACGGAGTAGAAGCCGAGGTTCTCTTTACCCATCCGATGTACATGAAGTTCTGGCGCGGCATCAGGGAAGATGAAGGCTACAAGGCCATGATCCATGCATACAACCGCTGGCTCATCGAGGAGTACTGCAGCTATGCGCCGGACCGGCTGATGGCCATGGCAGTGATCCCGGATACGGGCATCGAAGACGCCATCGAGGAATTGAAGTTTGCCAAGGAAACCGAGTTCAAAGGCGTATGCCTCCACCGGTTCCCCAACGGCAAGGGTTACCCAATGCCGGTGGACGATCAGTTCTGGGCAGCGGCCATCGACATGGGGATGCCTTTAACATCGCACACGGTCTCAGGGTCGACCAGATTCACCAATGAAGGGCCAGTCTTTCAATACGCCAAGCCGCCCAAGAACTCTGGGGAGGGCCGCGACCCCATCAGCATCATCGGGCGTTTCGCCAGCGAAAACGCCATAGCACCCCTGCAGTTGATGTTTGCAGGGGTATTTGATCGGTTCCCGACGCTGCGTTACTACTTTGCCGAGACTCAGATAGGGTGGCTGCCGTATTGCCTGTCTCAACTCGACGAGACCTATGAGCGGCATCGTGATTACGCCTATAACAAATGGGGCTTAGAACCCTTGGCCAGGCTTCCTAGCGAATACCTGCGCGAGCGGTGCCTTTGGGGATTCATCAAAGACCCCTTGGGCGTTCAGCTGCGGCACACCATCGGCGTCGACAACATTATATGGGGTAGTGATTTCGCTCATGGACAAGGTTACTGGCCGCACTCGATGAAGGCGATCGATGAATCGATGGTCGGCGTCTCTGAAGACGAGCGGCGCGGCATGCTAGTGGGAAATGTCATGAAGTACTTTCGACTGGATGCTGCCTAGGAAGCATGACGAAGCGCAGTGGCCCGGAACAATGACGCTTCACTCAAACGAAACGAAAGATGCGAGGTAAGATTCCATGAGCACGACTAGTCAATCACATCAAGAAGAGATGCAAGCCCTTAGAGAACTGTACGACAGTGTCGGCTTGAGAGGGTACTGGGACATGGACAGAAGAACCGGCGGTCCTGCGCCCATCCAACCGAAGATCTGGCGCTGGTCCGACATCTACCCTGCGTTACAGCGCGCGGCGGCGATCGTGCGACTGGGTGAAGATACGTTTCGTCGAGCCAACGGCATGAATACAGGCAGCAGAACCATCACTGCAGGGTTTCAGTATGTGGCGCCCGGCGAAACCGCTGCCGCACATCGTCACACAGCTTCAGCGCTACGTTTTGTGGTGCAGGGTCATGGAGGCTACACCACCTCAGATGGTGAGCAGATGATTATGGAACCCGGCGATCTGCTGACCCAGCCCAACTGGACCTGGCACGATCACAGCAACTTCAGCAACGAGCCGATGATCTGGCTCGACGGTCTCGACGCCGGGCTAGTTCGATACCTGGAAGCCAACTTCCACGAGAACTGGACAGAAGGTGAGATGCAGCCCGTAATCAAACCTCTCGGAGACTCACAGCAGCGGCTGACTCCCGTTCGCTCGCCCTCATTCGGAAAGGTAACCCGGCGTGCGCCTTACCACTACCGATGGGCAGACACGCTTCGCGCGTTGAACGCCGCTGCGGGCTCGGAGGCCGCGGCGAGGGACGCCAGTCCGTACGACGGGTATATCCTGGAGTACACTGATCCTCTCAGCGGCGGACACACGTTCGTAACCATCAGTTGCCGAATACAGATGCTGCTCCCGGGACAGACAACCCGCTTCCACCGTCACACGAGCACGACCATTTACCACGGCGTGGCGGGAGCAGGCATGATACGGATCGACAAGGAAAATCCAGTGGAGTTGTCGTGGGGCGAGAAAGACACTTTCATTCTCCCGCCGTGGCGCTGGCACCAGCACTGCAACACCTCGGCTACACAACCGGCAATACTGTTTTCCGAATCGGACCTGCCTGTGTTGGAAGCGCTCGATCTGTACCGGGAGGACGGCGACTAACCTCGTTGGCCGGGAGCCGATCGCAGTAGAGAGCGGCGGACGTAGTCTGCGTACGAGAGGTCAACGCAATTGGTTAACCCTAAAGCTCCGGTCAGAGTTATTTGTGCCTTGAGAAAAGGACAGTTTTAGGACCAATGAAAAGCTTCGTGACGCGTCTGCCGTATGGCGTATTTGCTGCCGCCCTCCTAGTGATCATTGCGGCTCCTAGTGTTTTGCCAATCCATGCAGCCAGCCAGTCACTGAGCTGGGAAGAGACCTGGGCGGCTATCAAGTCAGCGGGTAAAGCGGAAGGTCGCGTAGTTTTCCGTACAGGCGCGAGCGAGACCAAAGACTACCGACAAGTACTGCCCGAGTTTGAGAAAGCGGTCGGCCTGAAAATCCAGTTGCTCTCAGGCTCTCCGACCCAACTCTCAACTAAGATTGTCGCCGAGCTGCGGGCGGGAAAGCCCAGCGCCGACCTATGGTTCAGTGGTCCGTCGTCGATCGTCAATGTTTTTGCCCCAGCGGGCGCAGCGCAGAACCTCAAGCCATTCCTGGTCCATCCAGAGGTGATTAACCCCGCCGCGTGGTTCGGTGGCGTGTTGCCCTGGGCCTCGGAGTGGACCCTGGCGTTTGGCGCCAGCGCGGATCGTGGCCTGATTGTCTACAACCCGAAACTGTTGGACCCCAACGATTTCGAGTCCCACTGGGACATTCTTAATCCGAAGTGGAAGGGCAAGATCGTTATGCGCGACCCGCGGCTGGACGCTGTGGAAAGCAACCGGAATTTTTTCTACTCGAAGTTAGGGGAAAAGTTTTTTATCCGGCTCTTTGACGAGATGAATCCGGTGATCGCCCCAGACGCGCGCACTGCGGTCGAGTGGGTGGCCCTGGGCCGGTACGCTTTCTGTATCATCGGCTGCAATAATGCTGGAGAAGAGGCGGAAGCACAGGGACTTTCCGTGAAGGGAGTTTTTCCCAAGATCTTGAAGGAAGGTTTCCCTGTGAACATGGGTGGAAACGGCCTGACAGCTTTGAGCAGTCCGCCACACCCCGCTGCAGCCAAGTACTTTATCAACTGGTTTCTGTCACGAGAGGGTCAGATGTTTTTTCAGAAAGCCACCGGCAATTACTCCTTGCGGATAGACATTCCGAAGGACACGGTGAAACCTTCGGAGTCCATTTACCCTGACCTGGCGAAATATCATTGGTATGGCTGGAGATACCCAGAGTCGCGCGCAAAGTCCCAGGCTTGGATACGCGACATGATGAAGGCGCGTGGCTTCTAGGGCAGAGATCCTTCCGTGAAGCGATTGGCATCTTCAAACCTCGAACGCTGTGAGCAGAGTTGGATCGTCGCAGCTGGCGGGCAGGCGATCTGAGTAGTTGAACGCGCGATCCCAAACAATTATCGCGTCATGTTCGCACGATCTTTTTTGGGGTCCAGGACCGCTCGTGCGGAATCATGCCCTCGTTCCATCGAACTCATTGGCGTCTCCTGCAAGAAAACCCTGACTAACTAATGAACAGGTAGCAAGTCTAGCGTGGCGACATCTACGATTCAGCAACAAGTCGCTTTACCCAGCCCAATGGTGCGGAGCGTCCCTAGCGGCGGCCTGTTTATCATGGCGGCGCTTCTGATTGGCTTTGGTTTTTGGGTCATCTATCCAATCATCTTGATCTTTGTGAACAGTTTTAACACCGCGGGGTTGGGGCAGACGCCCGTGTGGTCTCTGGAGAACTGGCGCACGGCTTGGTCCCATCCCGGGGCGTTCCCTTCGATATGGAATACACTGTTGGTATACGCGCTGTATACCAGCATCGGATTTCCCACTGCCGTAGCGGTGGCTTGGGCACTGGCACGGACCAAGATGCCCTTCGGCAGAGGGTTGGAATTCATGTTTTGGGTTTCATTCATGTTGCCTAACATCTCCACGACAGTAGGCTGGGCTTTCCTACTGGATCCTGACCGCGGAATGTTGAACCGCGCTCTGGTTGACGTCTTTTCGTTCATCAATGTCAGCCCCTTTAACATCTACAGCGTCCCGGGAATTGTCTTCGCTCATCTAATGTCCAACGAGATTTCCCAAGGCGTGATGTTGTTGACCCCGGCATTCCGAAACATGGACATGGCACTCGAAGAGGCTGCCCGGGTGTCGGGAGCATCGAATCTGCGGACCATGCTGCGGGTGACCTTGCCTTTGATGACGCCGCCCATCGTAGTGGTATTTATGCTAAAGATGGCCCGGATGCTGCAGTCCTTCGAGATCGAACAGATTCTGGGCACGCCCATTAACTTCTACATCTACTCGACCAGGATCTACCAATTTATTCAATTCGAACCACCGCAGTACGGAACGGCGGCGGCTCTCGCGAGCGTGACTTTGCTGCTCGTCGGAATCATTATCCCGCTGCAGCGATGGCTGTTGGGGCGACGACAATTCACAACGGTGAGTGGACAATTCAAGCCGGGCGTCATTGACCTTCGCTGGATGCAGCCCATTGCGTTCATTTTGATCGTCATCCTGGTGACGATGCTTACCGTCGTCCCTATCGTGACACTGGTCGGTGGCAGCTTTATGACCAGGGTCGGTTTTTTTCAAATCACACCGCTGTTTACCACGCAGCACTGGGAGCTAGTGCTGGGTGATCGGGGCTTCATGCGGGCACTCATCACGACTCTTAGCCTAGCTTCCGCAACGGCTATCGTCTCACCGTTAGTGTTCTCTATGGTGGCCTACGTGATGGTCCGCACCCATTGGCCCGGGAGAGGCTGGCTGGACAGCATTTTCTGGCTGTCTGCGGCGATTCCTGGAATATTGGCTAGCTTTGGCTTGCTGAGTATGTTCCTGCAGACGCCCTTCCTGCGAGCTATCTATGGTACCGTATACGCGCTCGCGCTTGTGGTGATCTTGCAAGGCAAATTGACCAGCACGCAGTTGGTCAAGGGCGTGTTCATGCAATTAGGATCGGATTTAGAGGAAGCAGCGCGGGTATCTGGTGCCGGGTGGATCTATACCTATGTCAGGATCTGGCTGCCGTTGATCCTGCCTACTCTGGTCACGATCGGCACTTTCAATTTTGTCATAGCAGCCAACACTACCTCGAGCATCATTTTATTGGCTACCCGCGACACTCTGACCCTGTCCCTATTGGCTCTTGAGATGATGACCAACGAGCAGGGTCGCCAACTGGAGCAGGCCGGCATCATCAGCCTGATTCTCACTTTGATGACCGTGGGCCTGGCGTTGGTAGCGCGCGGGTTTGGATTTCGCGTGGGAATCCGACAGCACTTGTAAGGCACAACCAGGTACTATGAACTGAACGCATTGAGTTTGGATCAAATTACAAAGTAAACGGAGCACCATGCTATGACGGTAACAGTTGGGAGTGGATCATACCGATATGATGTAGCCGAAGGCTGGGGCAAGCTTCCGGAGGGTTACGAGTGGGGCCAGATCGGCGCGGTGGCGGTGGACAATCAGGATAGGGTGCATGTTTGCACGCGAACCGAACATCCTGTGCTTATTTTTGATCGCGACGGA
>DASXSU010000123.1:0-9003 GCA_036505795.1 Nitrospirales bacterium | reverse complement strand
AGTATTCATGCATTGAATTCGAACGGAGGTTTCTCGTCCGGGCGGTTCCCGCGAACATTATCGCTGGTTTGTATCGTTGGCGAATATTAGACCGCTACATTCCGGGGACGCGTTTGCGGCTTCGGCTCATGAAATCCGCTGCCGGTGATCAGGTCCAGCGCAAGCTCACGCAGAAATGCTCCGAAGGGCTTGAACCGACAATGGGGACCACCGTCACAAATATCTATCTCAACGAAGTCGAGTACAAAATGTTTGAGCTGCTCGGCGGAAACGAGATATTGAAGTATCGTTACGTTTTCGATTTTCAAGCTTATCAACTCGGCATCGATGTCTTTGGCGGTCGCCATGAGGGTTTGATCCTTGCAGAAGTCGAAGGTGAATCGGACGAGGCATTGAAGCAACTGGCAATGCCTCCGTTTGTAGTACGCGACGTAACAGCGGATTCGTTTTTCACAGGGGCAGCCCTCGCAATTGTAGATGTGGACGAGTTGAGGGAACGGCTCCTCCAAGAAGCTGGCTAACACGCGGCTCGAGCGGGCCGCTGAAAAACGCGGCCGCTCAGCCGCAAGCCGTTCGGCCGTCGTATCCGCCGAGAGATTAGTTGAATTTTGAGATTCGCCCTGGCACATGCGCATGTCCGTCGATTACGAAGAGAGGGTATGAATAATCCTACCTTCCCGTACTTATTCAAGAGATCAATCTTTCCGGTCATGCTGCTAATTGCGAGCAGTCAACCGCTACTCCCGCCACCATCAGTAGGAGCTAATAGCGGTGCTTCGCGTAAAGAGGCCGAGCGGCTGGCGCGATTTGAAAACCAAGTTGAGCAATTTCGGTCGCTGTTGAAAATCCCGGGACTGTCGGCGGCCATCATTAGACATCAAGAAGTATCGTGGGCTAAAGGATTCGGGTACGCGGACATGGAGAAAGCTGTCCCGGCCAAGCCGGACACCGTCTATCACATAGCATCTTTAACTAAAACATTCGCGGCAACAATTCTCATGCAGCTCGTCGAGCAAGGGAAGCTTGATCTGGACGAGCCGATGTCGCACTACTCCAGCGACTTTAAGGACGATAAAGTTAAAGTAAAGCACCTTCTCAGCCACACTTCCGGTGGAACACCCGGAGACAGGTATGCGTATGACGGCGCGCAATACGCTTACCTGACAGCGGTAATAGAAAAGAAAACCGGCAAGCCCTTTCGGCGGCTTATGGCTGAAATCTTCTTAGACCCGCTGAAGATGTCTGACAGTGTCCCGGGGCGTGATGTTCTAACGGAAGCCAATAAACAATCTGAGATTTTTCGCAGGGAGAAACTGAATCACTATCAAGCAGTTCTGGCAAAATCCGCGCAGCCTTACAGGCTCTACGGAGAAGAGGCAGTTCACACCGGGTATGGCTGGGGCGGAATTAGCGCCGCGGCGGGGTTGCTGACGACCGCGATTGACATGGCTAAATTCGACATCGCGATTGACGATCATGTCTTCCTTAATAAAGAGACGCAGGATAGAGCCTGGACTCCTTTCGTGTCGAATGGCGGGCGGCCTCTGCCCCACGGCTTGGGCTGGTTCGCACAAAACCACATGGGGGCAAGAATAATTTGGCACTTCGGCTACGACCCTGATTCCTTCTCCGCCACCTACGTCAAAGTCCCGGACAAAAGCATTTCTCTCATACTGCTCGCCAACAGCGACGCGCTCAGCGCGCCGTTTGTTCATGGCAGCGTTATGAAGTCATCTCCGCTGGTCACCAGCTTTTTGAGAATCTTTATTATCGAAGACGCGGAAGGGCACACTTTACCCGATCCGAATTGGGCCGCGAACGCGGAAGGCTTCTCGGACGAGATCGCGCGCCTGAAACAGCGGGCGGGCGGCTACTCATATGACGTCGAGTTGGCGTCATACAAAGCCATGATTAAATGGCTTGAAGACCACCGCCGGCAGGCACGCACGGCGATAACAATTGACCCTGCGACCTATGACGCCTACGTGGGCCAGTACCAGCTCCCCGACGGCACGATAATCACTCTTACCAGGGAGCGGGACAGGTTGATGGTAGATATACCGAATTACGTCAAGTCGGAACTGTTCACCGCGACAGGCCTGAAATACTTCTTGAAGACTCTCGACGGGGATTGGGCGTTCGTCAGGAATGAAGAAGGCGGGGTTACGCACATCGAGGTAAATCAAGGTGGACAGGTTAGTATCTTGAAGAAGATAAAGTAGGGTCTCCGTGGAGAAGAACGAGAAGCTCATGGTGGACCGCGGCATCTCCTTCGAGGAAATTGTGTTTCATATAGAACAAGGTGATTTGCTCGACATCCTTGAGCACCCAAACCCGGAGCGGCAGCGCATTTTCGTTGTCAACGTCCGCGGTTACGCCTACTTGGTTCCCTTTCTGGAGACTGAAGACGAAGTGGTTCTTAAAACGGTAATTCCAAGTCGTAAGGCCACCAAGAAATACCTCCCTGGAGGTACTGGTTATGAGTAAGCTGGATCGGCAAGAACGGGACCTTCTAGAATCGGTCGATCGAGGCGAGTGGCAATCAATTGCGGGATCGAAAAAGGCTCGGAGACGGTATCAGGAGTACGCGAAGGCTACATTCAAGAAGGACCGGCGGGTGAACATTCGTATTTCAACAAAGGACCTTGAAGCCATCCAAAAACGTGCTATTGAGGAAGGCATTCCGTACCAAACACTGATCGCTAGTCTTCTGCATAAGTATGTCTCGGGACGCTTGGTGGAAAAAAAAGCCTAACCATGACATGTCTCTGATGCCTCTCACCATGCGTCAACTTAAGTAGCTGTCTTTATTGAATTCGTGAGAAAACACGTGCTGTTTTGGGCCTAATGCGCCCTTATAAGGCGTCCAACGACTGCATCGAAAGTAAGTGGGCAATCAGACTCGAGGAAGTGGAATTCAGGCCATTCCCTTCCCTGCGGCAAAACAGTACATGTCACATCAGGAATTCAAGTGTGCCAGCCACTTACATGACCCGATGGTGAGAGGCACTGGAAGAACCTTTCAACCGCGCTATGCAGGCTACTTCTCGCGCTATATCCAAGGTCGGATCGTTGCCGACGGTGCATAAGTTCCGGATCCAGGCGCCGACGGGTGCACAGCAGGCGGACAGCACGACGGTCTCGCCCGCCTAATCCGGAGCGTCAGGCAGCGGAATATACACCGGCAAGAGTGAGATCGATTTGTGGTGTTCCGATGACGCCCATTCACGTCGGGCCTAAGGTGACCAATGATTGTGAAAACGACAGATGATATTCGTGGCACAAAAGGCGAGGTGAAGACAGAGTCTTGGTCGAGTTACCGTCTCCTTCACAAAGAAGACGGCATGGGCGTGACCCTGACTGATGCCATCCTTGAACCGGGGTTGGACCAGGCGTGGTGGTACAGGAATCATCTCGAAGCCGTTTACTGTCTCGAGGGCGAAGGGACGCTTGAAGATCTTGCGACCGGTCAGGTCTACGTCATCAAGCCTGGTACGCTATACGCGCTCGACAAACATGACCGGCATCGACTCAAGGTGAAATCAAGGATGCGTGTCGTGTGCACGTTTGTTCCACCGCTTCTTGGAGGCGAGACGCATGATGCGGATGGTTCTTACGCGGGCGGCTGATCGCAGTCACGACGCGGCCTAACAGCGATTGGAGCCGACGGCGGAACGCATCAGTGAGAAGAGTCTGGAGATGTTGCCGCCGCGGTCCAATCGCATTGCGTTATGCCGCTTCACAATGAGCAACACTGAACAGGTCAAGGCTGACTTCGACGAGATCGCTGGCCTGGTCGACTCCGGCGCGAGCGGCACCGATCGGTACGATGCTTTGTTGCTGTCGTTGGTTCCGCCCAATGCCAGCAGTGTCCTCGACATTGGGTGTGGGCTCGGCCGATTGACGCAGGCGCTCGCGGTCGGCAACCGCGAGGTCGTGGGTGTGGATTTGTCCCCGATCATGATCAAACGAGCTAGGTTGACCGGCCAATCCGATCGCGTTTCGTTTCTTGAAGGCGACTTCCTCGCCCTCGACTTCCGTGGCCGCATGTTCGATTGCGTCGTCTCCGCCGCGGCGCTCCACCATATGAACTACGATATTGCGCTGTCACGAATGGTAGACCTGACTCGCCCCGGTGGACGATTGCTCATCCAGGACCTGCGGCGCGATTCGAGCCTCACGGACTCCATTGCCGCCTACAGCGCCTTAGCACAGACGGCGTTCACGCGACTCGTCCGAACGGGCCGACCGCGACCAGCGAGGCTAGTGCGCGAAGCATGGGCCCGGCATGGTGCGAAGGAGGTCTACCTTTCTCTTCGCGAGGCCCGGGAATTGGCCGATCGCCACCTCCCCGGCGCGCGCGTGCTCAATCATTGGCTGTGGCGCTACACGATTGTCTGGGACAAGCCACCGGCAGTGTAACCAGCGGCTGCACCCGACGGCGGCCAGTCCGTCGCGTTGCCGAGTGTGCGGAGGATGAATTGCCTGCGATCTCGGAACATTCCCTTGTAAGAAGGCACCCATTGAGGCACCCATTGCCTGTCACCGGCGTGACGCCTAAGGGCTTGCGGTGACTGGATTCTTTTAGGATGGGGTGCTGTTTTGATCGTGACACTCTCGGGTTTATCCGAACGGCGTGCTCTTCACCGAATACAGACAGGAAAAACAGTACTCATGCTTCTGTAAACACTTGCCGGAGCAAGATTCTGGACTTCAAAAGTTGACAGGCATGTGAGCGGCGCACAGCAGGAACCGTGCGATCAGGAACAGCGCCCAATTGATCGCTGACATCGAGCAGTACCGTGCCGCGCATGGCCGGTATCCAACATCGCTGTTGTCGGTGTGGGAGGACTACTCGCCGTCGGTCAACAAATGCTGAACCCTCCAGTCCCCACTGCGCTTACCTGGAAATAACAGGGTTCAGAACCACGAAAGCGGCCTGGACATTAATATAAACAGACCGAAACAAATTCGCCGGCAGTGAACCATCGGCCTGTATACCTTGAACCACCGCCGGATTTGCCAGCACATAAGCCGGCAAGTTGCTCAATCTCACATTGCCGATGCTAAGACTTTGCACCAAACCCCACAACGTCCATTGCTGGCCCTTGGAGGTTGCGCCGATCAAATCCCACCATACGTGCTTGCTGCGAACCAAATTGAAGCCTAAATCTTCACTTTCAGCTTTGTAGAAAACCAGTCCTTCCGCTCCAGAGTCCAGGACTAGTCGCAGATTCTTCTTGCCAAAAGAATCCACTTCGCCGCTGAGAACAATTCTCCGTCCGTTCGCCTCGATTGGAATGCGTTCCCCATGGATTCGATCTTCTAATTCCGTGCCGTCTTCAAGCTCAATACCTTGTGCCCGGTAATTAATCAGGTGACCGAACTGTGACAGAAAATTCATACCCACTACGCCTCGGATTTCAGAGCCCATAGATTGGATTCCATGCAGGCCGGTGCAAAGGACGGGGAGATTTTCCACCGTTTTAGATCCCAGGCTAAAACTTCGGACTTTAGCTCTAGAGACGCCGCGCGCGCCTCGAACGGTCATCAATCCAATACGGTCCGCTTCAGTGATTTGCAGTTCACGGGCCAGAGCGCTCCCAACCAGCGTATATTCGGCTCCCGTATCGAGCTCAAAATCGAACGGTCCCTTCCCGTTGATGTAAACTGGAACGACAATGAGAAAATTTCGAACCAGCTTAAATCGCACCTGAGAACTGCCCTGAGCAGAGTTGTGTTGAAGGAGGCAAATCGTCCACAATAGAGAGAAAAAGCCGATCCAATTTGGAAGTGAGTTTTTGTTCATAGAGTCCTCGCACCTGAGGCTTCGCGGGGACTCTAGAGCTCAGTGCTTGCTCATGTCGTGACGGCGTTCTGAGGATGTTTTGATCTTTTTAGACCGCTGAACATCACCTTGATGATGAATTTCTGATGGAAGCAAAACCGCTTGTTTATCAATTCGATGACGTGCGTGTGGACCTGGGAAGCTGTACGGTGACGAAGGCTGGAAGCCCGGTGCAATTGGAACCGAAAGCATTCAGTGTATTGGTGTTTTTAATTGAAAACGGCTCCCAATTGGCGGAAAAGAGCGAAATTTTGACCGCTGTCTGGAAAGACGCGTTTGTCACCGACAACGCTCTGACGCGCGTCATCGCTCAACTGCGGAAGGCGCTGGGGGAGGAAAGCAAGGACACCAAGTATATTGAGACAGTTCACACGCGCGGCTATCGCTTTCTCCCAGCAGTAGAAGTCGACGGCGGAGATCACGTGGAAGCTCGAAGATCAGAGCCGACCAGAGGCCTGACCGTAGGTGCGCGATTTCGCCGCTCCACCTTCCTCTGGGTCTGTGCCGGCTTGGCCTTTGTAATCCTTGCGGGCGGCATAGCATGGATCTATTTTTCTGAGCCGAGGGGGAAAGCATTAACGCCGCGTCCGAGAATTAACGCGATTACTAGCTTCCAGGGCCATGAATCTAATCCTGCTTTCTCACCTGATGGAAACCAAGTGGCTTTTGTCTGGGATGGCGAAGCGGGCGACAATCTCGACATCTATGTGAAGTTGACTGACACGGGAGTGCCGCTGCGCTTGACGAAGCATCCGGGAGCGGATTTTAGCCCTGCCTGGTCTCCCGATGGTCGCTACGTTGCCTTCATGCGCGAATGGGAAGGAAACGGCGGAATCTATCTAGTTCCATCTCTGGGGGGCCCCGAGCGCAAGCTGGCCGATGTATTCGCAGCAGACAGATCCGGTTGGGGATGGCGCTACCTGAACTGGCTGAGCTGGGCTCCCGACGGAAAATCTCTTGCCGTAGCCGACAAAAGCTCGGCATCCGAACCGTTCAGCATCTTCTTGCTTTCGATTCTGACCGGTGAAAAACGCAGACTTACGTCGCCACCTGCAGGGTTTTTTGGTGAACGCAATCCCGCTTTCTCCCCTGACGGGAAAACGATGGCCTTCACGCGGGCGAGCGGTTTTAGGGCGGATGATCTCTACGTCATGCCCGTCGCGGGTGGCGAACCGAGAAGACTTACCTTCGACAAGAGATCTATTATTGGTCTTACTTGGACTCGTGATGGCCGCGACATCATCTTCTCGTCCAACCGGGAAGGGAGTTCCACCAGCATCACCCTGTGGAGGATTTCTGCCTCGGGCGGTACGCCTGAACGATTATCGGGGGTCGGGCAGAATGCTTTCGATCCCGTCGTTTCGCGGCAGGGGAACCGCCTCGCCTACACGCAGCTCTTCTTGGATGCGAACATTTGGCGAATGGAGGTGTCACGGGGAGGGGGCGGTACGCCGATTCAGTTGATTTCTTCTACACGAGAGGATTCAGGACCACAGTTCTCCCCGGACGGCAGAAAAATCGCGTTCGCATCGGATCGGTCCGGGGCTCTTGAAATATATGCATGCGATAGCGACGGCTTAAATGCCGTTCAGTTAACCTTCTTCAACTCTCAGGTGCAGTCTCCTTACTGGTCACCTGACGGTCGGCAAATTACCTTCGATTCGATTGCTGGCGGGAGTCCTGACATTTGGGTGGTCAGCGCTGAAGGAGGCCCGCCGCGCCGCCTCACCACCGAGCCTTCGGAGGACATTAGGCCAAGCTGGTCGAGGGACGGGCGATTGATCTACTTTGCCTCCGATCGGAGCGGAACCTGGCAGGTCTGGAAAGTACCATCTGCAGGCGGCCACGCGATCCAGGTCACAAAGAAGGGTGGTTTTGCCGCTTTCGAGTCCCCCGATGGGAAGTACGTTTATTACTCGAAGGGCCACCGCGATGTTCCTGGCATATGGAGGATCCCGGTGGGCGGCGGCGAAGAGGTTCCGGTCATGGATCTGCCAAGAGTGAGAAATTGGGGCTACTGGGCCGTCGTGGAAAAGGGTATTTATTTCGTTAGCGCTGAGAAGTCCTCTCGGCCACTTGTGGAATTTTTCAGCTTTACCACGGGTCTGGCAACGCAGATCGCCCAGTTGGAAAAGCCGATTCTGCCGGCGATTCCCGGTTTTGCTGTTTCTCCTGATGGCCGATGGATTCTCTATGTGCAGTTGGACCAGAGCGGCAGCGACATCATGCTCATGGAAAACTTCCGCTGATCCGTTTGATTCTGGTTTTGTCGGATTAAAGGTGAGAAAAAAAACGGGACCCGCGCGTGAGCAAGCGGACCCGCGATCGCTCAAAATCAAAGACAGGTCAAACTTTCCATCTGGGAGCTGTCCGCTTGCTTACGCGCGCGGCTCTGATTTTTTCTCACGTTCTTAGAACAGGGGTGGAATATGAGAACGACAAGAGCAATGAACTTTCGTATGGTGTCGGTCGCCTTTGCCGTCCTCTTGGCGGCCTCACTGGGTGGGATGGATGCCCGCCAGACCACGGCCCAAACAGTGTCCATCGACAACGACGACCTCGGCGGAGTGGTGACCAGTTCGAAGGGGCCCGAGGCAGGAGTCTGGGTAATCGCGGAAACGACCGACCTGCCCACCAAGCTCGTCAAGATTGTGGTTACCGATGACCAGGGGAGGTACCTGGTACCTGATCTTCCAAAAGCAAACTACAGCGTGTGGGTACGCGGCTACGGACTGCTAGATTCACCGAAGGTTAAAACCACGCCAGGCAAGATTCTGAACTTGACCGCCGTGGTCGCGCCCAACCCACGCGCTGCGGCGCAATACTATCCGGCGGGCTATTGGTTTTCCCTCCTACGGCCGCCGGACAAGAGCGAGTTCCCCGGCACAGGACCGCAGGGCAACGGCATTTCTCCGAAAATGAAAAGCCAGGCCCAGTGGGTCAGGAACCTGAAGTCGGGCGGTTGCTGGGCGTGTCATCAACTGGGCAACAAGGCGACGCGAGAGTTCCCTCCAGGGCTTGGCCCTTCGGAATCCTCGGTGGCCGCTTGGGAGCGGCGGATCCTGTCGGGACAGGCCGGCGGCAACATGTCCGATGGCCTCGACCAGCTTGGCCGGGAGCGGGCCTTGTCGGTGTTCGCCGACTGGACTGATCGG
>DASXSU010000122.1:0-41768 GCA_036505795.1 Nitrospirales bacterium | reverse complement strand
AACTGCCGTAGGTCTAGCCCTTGCGTCCGATACCTTATCAATAGGCGTCATGGAAATTGTTGATAACGGGGTCGTCCTGCTCATTCCCGGCGCCATGAACGCAGGCCTCTCGGACATTCTGTTCTGGGGCAGTCTTGCGCTGTCTCTGATCCTTGCGTTCGTCGCCGCTTTCCCAGTCAACCGGTGGCTGATCCGGATAGGCCGCGGCCACGCGCTCGTTCACGCCCATCATCAAAAGATGGTGCACTAATGTTGGCCTTAGTCATCCTTTAAGGCACGTCGGGTCGTTGGTCCGGGATGAAGCCATCCCGGTTCGGCATCTGCACTTGCGGCAGGCTCTTGGCGTCCATCACCGCGTCTTCTGGCACGATTTCGTTCTTGAACAATAGCCAGGCGATCACGGAGTATATTTCTTCCGGAGTCAGGGATCCCGGCGCGTTAAACGGCATCGCCCGATTTATGTAATCGTAGAGAGTCGGGGCGTAGGGCCAGTAGCTCCCGACCGTTCTCACAGGCTTCGGTGAAGCCAGTGTATTGCGGCCGCCAACCAGCTTGTCCTTCGGACCTTCTGTGCCGGTAGGACCGTGGCACATGGCGCACTTCGCCGCAAACACCTGCACGCCCTGTTTTACCGTACCCTGTCCGGCAGGAAGACCCTCGCCGGTCGATGACACATCAATGTTCCACGCCTTGATTTCATCTTTGGTGGCTGCCCGGCCGACCTGCCAAGTTCCATTTTCTTCCGCGGACGAAACGGTAAAAATACAAGTAAGCCCTAGGATGCAAGTGCCGATGCCTATGAGCAACAACCTACGCATAGATATTCCGTACTCGTCCATCGCGTTCCACCTTCCAGCTTTGAATGCCGTTGTAGTGATAGGTTGAATTCGTGCCGCGAACCTTTACGAGTGCCTCGCGTGTCGGTTGGACATAGCCGGTCTCGTCAATGCAGCGGCTCTGCAAGATCGCCTCTTGCCCTTTCCATCGCCATGGCAGCCGGAACCGCGTGTGGCATTTCGCGAGGACGGGGTCCTGAAGTTCAGCGGCTTGCCATGTACGCCCGCCGTCCGCGCTCACTTCGACCTTCGTGACCTTTCCCCGTCCCGTCCACGCAAGACCGCGAATCTCCTGGAGGCCCGGCTGAATCTGCTGCTTGCCACTAGGATTCGTGATGACGGACTTGGCGTCCATCACCAGACTAAATTGATAGGCCTTCCCGTTTGGCAGGAGGTCGGTATACTTCGCGGTCTCCCATCGAGTCATAAACGGCTCCGTTCCCAGCTTGAGGCGCCGCAGCCATTTGACATTGATATTGCCCTCAAAGCCGGGAAGCAGGAGCCGCAACGGATAACCTTGTTCCGGTCTCAGTGCTTCGCCGTTTTGTCCGTAGCAAATGATCGCCTCTTCTATGACATCATTTGTCAATGGCACACTCCGGTCCAGTCCCGCGGCATCACTTCCCTCCGCCAGCATCCAGCTCGCCTCACGCCGAGCACCGACTACATCAAGAAGCGTTGAAAGTTTAACCCCTGTCCATTCACTGGTACTCGTCAGTCCATGGGTATCCTGGACGGTAAAATCGCCCGGCTCATTCCGCCAGCCGTCCCATGTGTTTCCTGAACACTCGACGAAAGCGAGCCGGGAGACATCCGGCAGGCGTTCCAGATCCTCGCGTGTGAAAACCATCGGTCGCTCTACGAGACCATGGATCATTAAGCGATGACGCGCGGGATCAATCAGCGGCACGCCATTATGATGTCGCTCAAAATGCAAAGAGGAAGGGGTGATGACGCCATGGAGATCTTGCAAGGGCGTCAGGGAGTTAAAGTTATTCGGCGCATTGGCCCCCCAGCCGTGCGGCGCCCCAGGTCCTCCGCCTCCCAAACGCATCTGTTGCTCAAACGGCGCGCGCTCTCCATAGGGCCGAGGTAACGCGCCCGGGACACGCATGGGATTGTCCGGCGCCTTGGGCTCTTCTGCGCTAACATTGGGAAGTGCCAGGGCTGCGGTTCCTAGAGCGGTCAAGGTCGCGCTTTGCACCAGGAACCTTCGGCGACTTATATGCCGTAAGCCTCCGTCCATAACGTCCTCCCCTGTGTGTTTTCGAATCTAGCTATTATTTACAACAGTTAGTCAATAGGGCTCTCGGAGGACGGCCTCGGAGAATTGAGAAGAAGTCCCCCGGTAAGCCTATGGCGCACGTGGCACGCAAACGGGTGACACCTGATCACACTAATAGCGTCATAAGCAGCTTTCCAGTATATCCAACCCTTTTTCGGCGATTTTCTGATCGATATTTAGGGCCGGAAACAACAAGAGCACATTCTCCTCGGCGGTGATCAACAGCCCGGCTTGCCGGCATTTATCGACCCGCTTTGATACATAATCCGCGTTCGAGACTTCCACCCCAATAGCCAGCCCCTTAATCCGGATCCGAGCCGGATACTTGAACTTCATGCGCGAGAGTCTCGACTCAAAATAGTGGCTCATTTCGGATACGTTCGCCAGCAGCCGGGCTTTGTGCTTTACAAGGTATCGAATGTTCGTGATCGCGGCATCAACGCTGAGCGGGTGCCAGCCATAGGTTGAGTAGAAGCTGAACTCCTCCTGTATTGACTCTGCGACTTTGTCGGTGGTGACCGTCGCTCCTAGCGGGGCATAGCCGCCGGTGATGGCTTTTGCCAAACACATGATATCCGGCTCCATATCGAAATGCTCTGATGCGAACAGTCTGCCAGTCCTCCCGAACCCAGCGGCAACCTCATCGACAATGAGAAGAGTACCGTATTGTCGGCAGAGTGACTGCACCCCTACCATGAACTCCTTCTCCGGGATAAGGACGCCCAGGTTGCAGATGATCGGCTCCATGATGAACGCCGCGATATTTCGTCGGCTCAGCATCTTTTCAACCTTATCCAGTGCTTTATCATTGAGCGGAGGTCGAACTTTCTGACAGCCGTTTAAAAGATTCTTGTACTGCTTCCTGTAGTCCGACGATGCGATACTCATCGCCCCGATAGAATTGCCGTGGTAACTGCCCTCTATGGAACAAAATCTGTCCCGCTTCGTAGACAACATGGCAATCTGGATTGCGACTTCTACAGCCTCCGTCCCTCCGGTCGCTCGAAAAGACTTTTTCAACCGCCCTGGTGTGATGTCTGCCAGCAGACGTGCCAGCTCCGCCCACGGTTTATACAGGTAAGCCGGATTCACATACGCGGGACTCCGTGACCGTCTGACTTGCGATCTAATCTCTATATGGTCCCAGCCCAAATTGCCAACGCACCAGCCCATTAAAAAATCGATATACCTTCGGTCTCGTGCGCTGATCAGAACACTGCCGGACGACTTCACGACTTGCACATCTTCAGCCGGCGAGTCTCTGGCCAAGAATGTTGAGTCCATTTCTTTTACATTCATGGAGTGACCTCTTGTCCGCGTGATCCCAAGATGAATGCGCCAGCAGGCCAGGCGAGTCCTCAGAGAATTCGCTCCAGTCGACGGGCTATCTCTGATTTGGGCTGCATGCCTACGATGCGATCAATCTCCTGGCCTTTCTTAAGCACCAGCAGCGTGGGAATGCTGGACACATTGAAGCGCACTGCGGTAGCGGGATTCTCATCCACATTGAGTTTCGCCACTCGCACACGCCCCGCCATCTCCTCCGCAAGCTCAGCTATTATCGGAGCCACCATCCGACATGGCCCGCACCATGGGGCCCACAAATCGAGCATCACCGGCAGGTGCGAGGACTCAACCTCAGCTGCAAACGTGGCGTCAGTAACCGTCACTGGCTGCGAGACTGGCAAAGACGCTTTGCATTGGCCGCATACCGGTTGAAGCCCGTCTCGCTTGTTCTGCCGGAGTCGATTGGTTGCACCACACGCCGGGCAGCGAATCAATGAGGCTTCAGACATATTCTTTGCGCTCAAAGCCGCCCTCCAGCAGGATCGCCATCTTGCAGTTCTTTATTCATGTTCTCTTTAACCATGTTCTTCACTCTTTGTGAATGCCCCTTTAGGAACTGCATCTACTCAATTCGCAGGACGATCTTGCCAAGCACGTGCCCGGCAGTTGGGCACAGCTGCCCACTGCCAACCTGTAGGGGAAGTCCGGGGCGGTTGCTTACGGCCCTGCAAATAATCGAATTAACTGATCTCTTTCGCAATTCCGGCGCCGAGCTATTTCTCATCGGGGGGAACTGTTCACATATCGACAAGTGTCGAAATACCGCCTCTGGTGTCGGCAGAGAGGAGCGTGAGATCCGGGCTGCCGGATCTCCTCCTGGATGAGAGCCGAAGATTCGGGGAACCTAAATTGGTGAGGAGTTCTTATCTAAAGACCGGGTAAAGATCCGGTTAATGGAGGACTCTCATTGTGCAATAGCCAATACATCCCGAGGTCCCCAACAGCATCGCTAAAATGCTTAAAGTCTATCGGCTTACGCACGTAGCTGTTACAACCCTTCTGATAGCCCCGTGCCACATCGTACTCTTCCTTGGAAGAAGTGAGAATGACGACCGGCAAGTACTTGGTCGACTCCTCTCTGCGCAGTTTCTCCAGCACCTCCAGGCCATCGATCTTTGGCATTTTTAAATCCAACATGATGAGAGCAGGCATCTTGCTTATATCACGCCCGCGATAGGCGCCGGTTCCAAACAGGTACTCCAAGGCTTCAACGCCATCGTGCACCACGACGACTTCATTAGTCACCCGGCTCTTCTTTAGTGCCCGGATGGTAAGGGCTTCATCATCCGGATTATCCTCAACTAGCAAAATAATTTTGGCTCCCATGGGTTCTCCTTAGATCATGATTCCTCTATACCGGTGATTTCGGGGGAAGTGAGAAGTACACACTCGCCCCCTTGCCTTTCTCCGCTTCGGCCCACACGCGTCCGCCATGTCGAAGGATAATCCGCTGGACCGTAGCGAGCCCGATGCCGCTCCCGGGAAAGTCTCGCGTGCTGTGCAATCGCTGAAAGGGCGCGAAGAGATTATCGACGTATGCCATATCGAAGCCTTCACCATTATCCCGCACGAAATAGGCGGTTTCTGTCTCGGACTTTAGCAGGCCAACCTCAATCCGCGCCCGCGGTTGTCTTGATGTGAATTTCCATGCATTCTCCAACAGATTCGCCAGGACAATACGGATCAATTGTGGATCGGCCTCCGCAAACATGCCATCCTGGATCTGAAACTCCGCTTCTCTTGCCGGTTCGGCTTGCTTTAATTCGTCCGTCAACCCTTGAGCCAACGCGCCAAGATCAACCTGGCTTTTTCGGATCGTGGTACGGCTCACGTTAGAGAGCTTCAGAAGATTATCAATCAGCTGTCCCATGCGAACCGTGGCGATCTGTATGCGCTTGAGATGATCCTGGGCTTGCGGATCAAGCTTTTCCACACAATCTTCGGCGAGGGCTTGGCAGTAGCCGTTTATGATGCGTAGCGGGGATTGCAGATCGTGCGCGACCGAGTACGAAAAGGCTTCGAGTTCCTGATTAATTACCTTAAGTTTTGCATTTGATTCTTTAATGTCCTCTTCCGCTTGCTTTCGCTCTGTCAGATCACGGGTGACCTTCGAGAAACCGCGCAATTCCCCTTTCTCCCGTATGGCCGTAATGATGACGTTGGCCCAGAACCGGCTGCCGTCCTGACGTACGCGCCAGCCCTCGTCTTCAACTCGCCCTTCAACCGTCGCCACTTTTAGTTCATGCTCAGGTTTACCGCACTGCACATCTTCAGCGGGATAAAAGCGTGAAAAATGGTATCCGAGGATCTCCTCCGCCCGGTATCCCTTCAGACGCTGTGCGCCGGCATTCCAACTGACTATATAGCCTTCGGGATCAAGCACGAGAATCGCGTAATCCGTGACGCCTTCCACCATCAAGCGGAACCGCTCCGCGGATGCCCGGACCGCATCCGCCGCCTGCTTGCGCTCGGTAATATCTCGAATGGCGCTCATCGCCAGCACACCGTCCTGGGTCTGGTGCGGGCTCGAGCTTATCTCGATGGGAAATTCTGAGTCATCCTTGCGAAGTCCATAGATCTCATCGGAACCCGCCGGCCGGGTTGCCGGGCCATTGTCGATTGTGTAGTGAAGTACGTGACTGCCGTGAAATCGCTCCGGGAGCAGGCAGTCGACGTCTTTGCCGACTAACTCTTTGCGGCCGTACCCGAAGAGACGCTCGGTCCGAGCGTTCACCAGGACAATGCGGGATTCCCGATTTACAATGATCACTGCCTCGGGAGCTGTCTCCAAGAGCGCGCGGAACATTGCCTCCGTACGCTTATGAACGGCATCAGACTCCACGGCTTGTATTCGACGTTCATCGATGCGATCAAGCTGGCGAGCGCTCCACCAGACTCCAGCCGCCAGCATTGCAAGGGTCGCACTCGCGTACAGCGTGTGGCCGAACTCCATTTCATACACACCCGCATGCTGACCCAACATTGTGATCCATCCCAAGAGGACCGGTAGACAGATTGCCGGCAGGAAAAGTTGTCGCGCCATATGCGCACCCATACCCTCGCCGCCGACAACCGACATGAGTCCACGATCCGGATAACGAAACAGCATGCCGGCGGAGAGAAGAAGAAACGCGAGCGTAGTGTGTACTGCAACCGGGTTGGAGACGCCGGTGGCATAGGGAGCCCGGACTCCGAAAAGATAACCCAGGAGCGCAACCAGAAAAAGCCCTGCCGTGGTCAGTGAGAAGGCTTGTGAGAGGAGAAAGCCTCGCCGAATATTCAGGCACACAAAGGCGAGACCTATAAGAAGTAAACCGACCGCTGTGATAAAAGGCGATCTACCGGGGAAGGAGGTCTGATCCGAACGTTCCGAATCGTCTGCTAATAGCTGATCTACGCCGGTGTCAAAAATGAATAGGTATTGCGTTAGAGTCAACGCCCCTATCGTAGCGACAACGGCTCCGATCGTCATTACGATCACCCAGCCGCGTTTCAAGAGGATGTGGTCAAGCCGTAACGCCACGCCGGATAGAAGCAAGCACAGTGCAGTATTAGCTTTCATGCTTACAAGACCAGGCAGAACAGTCTTCAGAACGGCGATATTGAAGGCCCAGCCCAGTAGTACGAGCAGCCCGATCGCGGCGACAACCACGCTTGCGAACTTGGATAGGTGATGGAATGCGTGAGTGATGGAACTTTGTGTGTGAGGTAAATCTGGCATGCGTTTCCTGTTATCGCACTCTAGAGTACATGCCCGTATCTTCTACCGACTGCGTCTGAGCGAGTGTGAAGTATAAACTCGCTCCCTTTTCTATCTCCCCTTCAGCCCACACTCGACCGCCGTGGCGGAGGATGATGCGTTGCACTGTCGCAAGGCCGATGCCGGTCCCCGGGTACTGAGTTGCGGTATGCAGCCGTTGAAAGGGAGCGAAGAGTTTGTTAACGTACGCCATATCGAAGCCGGCTCCGTTATCCCGGACGAAATAGGCCGTTTCCGTCGTAGTCTTCACCGCGCCGAACTCAATACGCGGGCGCTTTTGCTTTGACGTGAACTTCCACGCGTTCTCCAGCAGATTTGTCAGGACGATGCCTATCCACTGTGCATCCGCATTGGCGACGAGGCCGGTCTGGATATGAAACTCTGCCTGCCGGTCAGGGTCTCTTTCTTGTAATTCCTGCGATAGCCCTTGGACCAATGCAGTGAGGTCGATATCGCTACGTAGAAGCTGCATACGGTTCACTTTGGAAAGATCCAGAAGATCATCGACCAGTTGGCCCATGCGAACAGCGGCGGCCTGTATCCGCCTGAGATAGTCCTTTCCCTGTTCGTCCAGCTTGTCCGCATAGTCCTCGACGAGTGCTTCACAGAAGCCGTCTATGCCGCGCAGCGGGGTGCGCAGATCGTGCGAGACCGAGTAGGAAAATGTCTCAAGTTCCTTGTTGGCAGATTCAAGCTCACGCGTCCGCTGGATCACCCGCTGCTCCACCTCATCGCTGGATAGTTGAAGTGCCACCGATTGCCGTTGAATCTGTGTAAGCATGTCATTGAACGCCTCCACAAGAATCCCTGTCTCATCTTTGCTGTTCGTGACGGCACGGACCGAATAATCCTTTTCAGCAGATATGGTCCTCACTGTTTCCACCAGGTGGAAAAGTGGATGAGTTATCTTTCGTTCGAACAGGGATGAGACGATGAGTGCCACTATGGAAGAAACGAAAAAGACTAGGAGAGTGATCCCGATGTATTGCCAGAAGCGTGGGTACATCTCCTGAAGGTCGGAGTGAATGTACACCGTGCCGATATGCTCTCCCTTGAATACGATTTTCCTGTACAGGATGAGGCTGTCCCGCTCAAACCAGTACCCCTCCGGATTGCCGGAGAAACGTTGAACAAACGGGGCTTCTCTATTCGTTTCGTTTTGTCCAAACATGGCGAATACCAAATTGTCTGGTGTGTATACACCGGCTGAGATAATATGCGGGTCTTCTTTCAGCGACGCCAGGGTATCGGCGGCGGCGCGTTCATCCTTAAATACAATCGCCGAGGCGATATGGGTCCCAATGATGCTCGCCCGGACCGAGAGAATGTGGATCATAGTCTCCCGGTAGGCGAATAGCCCATAACCGAGAAATGCGCTGCAGGCCAGCAGTAAGGCTGCACTGCTCGCAATGAGTCCCATGACGATGAGTTTTCGCCGGATGGAAATATCGCGGAACGGGCGCATACCGTTCATTTGCCCGTTCTTGGTTGATCACCGACGATCTTGGCTAATTTCAACAACTCTGATCCCAGTTTCAGGCCTGCCCGCTCTACCGCATCTAGATTAACCTTGAAGTGTACCTTTTGGTCGTCGAGCGTTAGTGCAACCATCCCGCCGCGTTCGGCGAACTCATCCATATCGCTGACGGTCAGGACAGTGGTCTGTTGAAGTGTCTTTATGATCTGTGGTAGGTGGCTTTCCTCCGACGAGCTGAGAAAGAGAATGTGACTGGTCGCCGCGTCTTGGATTGTCTGAAATCGTTTAATGGCCAGTGTCTTACCCATAACCGTTTTATCGCGGAGAGCTTCTTCTAGAACGAGTCCGAAATGGTCATCTCCCAGGACGCCGATAATCAGTGAGGTCCCCGTGTGCTGAAATGCATCATCCGGCCAGGTGACGAACTTTGTAAAATTAAACAGAACTTGCGCCTGCACTTGATGAAGTGACGGTCCTTGCGATTGTGCCAGGCAAATCAACTCGCCGCTGACACTAATCCACAATGTCCCTAGCAGGGTGAGCTGCACACTCCTTGTCAAATATCGAGCAGGCGAGTGGAAAAAGCTGGTCATGAACTTAATGCCTTCACTTTCAGATCGACGCCCGGGCTGATCTCACTATGTCATTGTCATCCTTCATCTACTGGCCTATGCCGGGGATGATGCCGGGGGGACTATTATCCAAATGAAAACGCGCCGCTATCCTGATAGAGAATCTGCTCTCGGGCCACACCGTCGGCCCCGCCACGCGTCCACTGCTTCAGAAGCCTCTTTTGTTCGTGCGCGTACAGTCCCGTGCTGCACCAAGTTCCCGCATAGCGTAACAATATCTAGTATCTACATGAAAATACTCTAAACATAAACATGAAGCAAGAAATACGACGTGGACGCTGGAGGCAGGAGAAACTGTGCTTACACTAGCGGTGGAATTGCCTTGTGGAGCATTTATCCCAAGGTGAGCACCTGTCAGGGATTGAAGGGCAGTCGCAGATCTAGGTCGCGAAAGTGACCGCGAGGGAACGAATCACGCGGGACGGCCGGCGCCGGCTGGTCCACGGCGAGTGCTTTTTCATAAAGCTTAACGTATTCCTGCGCCGAGTGCCGCCACGAAAAGTCCTGCCGCATGCCGCGGAGCATCAATCTCTTCCACTCCTCTTCATCGTGACATACTTGTAGTCCCAAAAGAATCATCGCAAAAAGGACTTCCGGGTGAGGCAACTCGAAGACAAAGCCGGTCCCTTTTCCTTTTTTATCGTCGGGTAGATACGGCATGACAGTATCGGCCAGGCCGCCGGTCTGTCGCACGATCGGCACCGTCCCGTACGAGAGACTGTAGAGTTGATTCAGCCCGCACGGCTCGTAGCGTGAGGGCATCAGGAACATGTCGGCTCCTGCTTCGATCCGGTGCGCTAGGCCCTCGTCAAAACTGAGCCGAACCGCAAACTTCTTTGGGAACCTGTCTTGTAAGCCGGTCAATCGTTGCTCCACGACCGGATCGCCCGTGCCAAGCAGGACAATCTGCAGATCCAGCGCCAGCAGATTAGGCAGAATGTTCAGGATCAGGTCGATCCCTTTCTGCGGAACGAGCCGTGATACGACGGCGAGCAACGGCACGCTGCGAGCCGGGAGTTTCATCTCGCGCTGCAGCGCAGACTTGCATGTCTTTTTACCGGCGAGATTCTTTACGGAGTAATGCGCGGGCAGGTAAGGATCGCTCTGTGGGCTCCACTGCTCGTAGTCGATTCCGTTGATGATGCCAAAAACGCGCTCCTTACGGGTCTGCAGAACACCCTCCAGACCATAGCCAAATTCAGGCGTCTGAATCTCACGAGCGTAGGTTGGACTTACGGTGTTCACCAAATCCGCATAGACGATCCCGCCCTTGAGGAGATTCACCTGTGAGAAGAACTCCAGCCGATCGGGGGTGTACTCCGACCAGGGGAGGCCTGTCATCGTATACTCCGTCGCGGGAAAGATCCCCTGGTAGCCCATATTGTGGATCGTAAACAAGGCGCGGCAGGACGCCCAATGCCCATCGCTCTGATAGAGCGTCTTAAGATAGACGACGGCGAGCGCCGCCTGCCAGTCATGCGCATGGAGGAGGTCAGGCCGCCAGTTCAGACTGCGACAGGCCTCGAGCGCGCCACGGCAGAAAAGGGCAAACCGTGCCAGATTATCAGGGTAGTCAACGCCGCCCTCGCCGTAGAGGCCGGCCCGCGCGAAGAATGGATCATAGCGGAGCAGGATGAGCGCGACGTTGTTGATCGTGCCGGTCTCGACCGTCACCGGTAACGGAACCGGCATTGCGGGTACTTGGATTGTCCCGGCTACCACTAGGTCCTTGATCTGGTCGCCGAAATCTTTATAGCACGGCAGTACTAATCTGATATTGTGGCCCAGGCGGGTGAGTTCCCCCGAGAGCGAGCCCACAACATCGGCAAGGCCCCCGGTCTTGGCTAGCGGAACCGTCTCGCTTGCTACCATCAAGACGTTCACGGTTAATTAGAAGATGTGATCTGAATATAAAACTTCTTGCCCCAGTCGGTCAGTTGGTCAGTCACAAATCCCAAGGGAAGAAATGTTCGCCCATCGTCGCGTTTGACCGTGTCACCCCCGAACGGCCCACCCTGCAGGAACCCCTTATCCTCGGTTGCGAAAAATACGACAAGGATGGTCTGCCCTTTGAAATTCACCCATTCCATCGAATCCGGCTGCCCAAACGCGTGCACAACCTCAGGAAGCGACATGCCTTTTTTCAATAACGTTCGATCAACGTTTGCCCACGACGGAAGTGAAAAAACACACCCCAACAAGACAAGCACAACCAGTATCTTGGCCGATTTTTTTAGGATAACCAAGCCGGCCCCCTATTGATTGGTGGCACGAACAACAACAAATCCCAATCCCCAGGGACTCTTCTCATTTCGTGTCCTGCCAACTGCGGATACGCCGTGTCTGGAGCACCCCGTCGATCCGCTCGACCGCTTTCAGCACCCGGTCGAGGTGCGCGGTGTTTTGAATCTCCACGATAAAGTCCAAAAGTGCCTTCCGATCCTCGCGCGTCGTGATCTCGGCACGGCTAATATTTGCATCCGCGTTCGTGATCGCCGCGGAGACATTCGCCAGCATCCCCGGCTTGTCCAGCGTCAACGTCGAAATCTTCACCGGCACGGTGGAAGGATGAGCAATGTCCCAGTCCACATCGACCAGCCGCGCCTTCTCATAGTCTAAGGCATCCAGATTCGGGCAATCAGCAGTATGAATCGTCAACCCCCGACCGCGAGTGATATAGCCGATGATCCGATCGCCCGGTACTGGGGCGCAGCATTTCGAGAGGCGCATCATTAGGTCGCTCGCGCCGCGGACTTTGACGCCTTTTTCATCACTTGCTGTTCGTTTCGCAGCGGCCTTGTCCGTGACGTCCATTGCCGACGGCCCGGCCGGACGCTGCACATCTTCAGGCAAGACCCGGTTGGCAATGTTCGCTGCAGACAGGCGACCGTACCCAATCGCAGTGAGTAAGTCGTCGGTGTCCGTCAAGCCCGACTCCAACGCGAGATTCTGCAGGGTCCCCGACTTGATCAACGACCCCAATGCGAGACTGTGTCGGCGCAGCTCCCGCTCCAAGAGCCGCTTGCCGAGCTCCAAACTGCGCTTGCCCTCTTCAATTCGGATCCAATGTTTAATCTTGGTCTTCGCCCTGGGCGTCTTGACGAATTTGAGCCAATCTTTATGGGGTACCTGCCCCGGTGAGGTCATGATCTCGACCGTATCACCGTTCCTGAGTTGGTACTTCAAGGGGGCCATTTTGCCATTGACCTTCGCGCCGCTGCAGTGGTCCCCGATCTCCGTATGGACCGCGTATGCGAAGTCGATCGGCGTCGCACCCTTCACCAGCTCTTTGACAGCACCCTTGGGCGTGAAGACATACACCGCGTCGGAATAGAGGTTGAGTTTGACCGACTCCATGAACTGCCGGTTGTCGGTTAAATCCTGATGCGACTCAATGAGCTGCCGCAGCCAGCTAAAGACGAGCTTATCGCGCTCGTCAATCTCGCCGCGTTCCTTATAGGTCCAGTGCGCGGCAATGCCTTCTTCCGCGACCCGGTGCATCTCGCGGGTGCGAATCTGAAACTCTACGTGTTCGCCTTTGGGGCCCGCCACAGTCGTGTGCAGCGACTGATAGTGGTTGGATTTAGGAACGCCGATGTAATCCTTGAACCGGCCGGGGACCGGACGCCAAAGGGAATGAATGAGCCCCATAATCGCATAACAATTCATAAGGGTATCGGTAATCACGCGGACTGCCGTGAGATCGTAAATCTCCTCGAAAGAAATCTCCTGCGCTTCCATTTTTTGAAAGACGGAGTAAAGATGTTTGGGACGCCCTACCACCTCGCCGGCGAGCCCATGCTCAGCCAGCTTCGTCTTGACGATGCCGATCACGGTCCGGATATACTCCTCGCGCTCCTCGACACGTTTCGCGACCCGATCGGCCAGCACCGCATGCACGTCCGGCTTCAGAGTCTTGAAGCAGAGGTCCTCGAGCTCCGCTCGCATCCACCCGATCCCCAGCCGGTTCGCCAGCGGCGCGTAGATCTCAATGGTCTCTTGAGCGATCTTCTTTTGCTGCGTAGGATCGAGATGTTCAATCGTGCGCATGTTGTGGAGGCGGTCCGCCAGTTTGATCAAAATCACCCGGATGTCGTCGGCCATGGAGATCAGCATTTTGCGGAAGTTCTCCGCCTGCGTCTCTTCATAGTTCTTGAAATGAATCTTTCCGATCTTCGTCACGCCTTCAACCAAACGCGCGATGTCCTTGCCGAACTGTTCCTCGATCTGCCCGCGCGTACGGATCGTGTCTTCGATCGTGTCGTGCATAAGGCCGGCAACGATGGCGGGCACATCCAACTTGAGCACGGTCAGGATTTCGGCGACGGCCAGAGGATGCGCAAGGTAGGGCTCGCCCGAACGGCGGAGCTGTCCCTCGTGTGCCTGCGCCGAGAAGTCATACGCTCGGCGGATCAGCTCAACCTGGGCATCGGGATTGTACCGTCGGACCTTCTCGATGATTTCATCAATCCCGATGGCCGTGGTCAGCATCGCGCGACCTCACCATGGCGGCGCAACCGTACATCCTTGAGCCGGAGCCGGACGCCCTCGGCCAACGCAACCTCGGCGGTAATAGGGTGCAGGCCGAGCCCGTCGGCCAGCACGCGACGCGCCTCAAGATTTGAGGCACGGATGAGCCATTCTGTATAGTCTGGAGACCGCACCTGCTCCCTGCGCAAAAAGTCCGTTCAGCCGCTGCCAGCGATGCTGATCATAGTCCACGGCCCCCGGGTTGTCAAACCGGAACCCGATAACTTATACGTAATATTACCTAGTTAATTAAAAGTAATCGAACCAAGTGAACGCAATCAGGAGGCGGCTTTCGATCTCACTACGCTGAAACGAAGCGTCCCGATCGGATCCATATCGGAGTCGCCTGTGCCAGTGAAAATCTCCACTTTGTACAGCCCAATCGGCCATCCTGAGGCCGGCCGTGTGATTGAGACATAACCGGATTCATCCTCGGTCATAAGGATCATCGAATCGGTGCCGAGTACGGCATTCGAGGGGCTTCCTTCCCCTCGTTCAACCGACCAACGTCCCGACACCCGAAATTGGCTGTCATGCTGGTGGAGGTGAAAGACCACGAAGATTTCCGGGACATCTTCGGTAAAGGTCGAGCTCGGGTTGACCGGCACAATCTCGAAGCTGCGGTATTGGCCCATCACCATCTCTTGACCATGAGCGGTGACGATAGAAGAAAACAGGCCTCCGGGGTGCCTGTACTCAAGGGCGCTGTTGTCGTCGAGAGAGGGGGGCGCTGTCGTCTGGGCGTAGGATGGCAACACCAGACTGTACCAGACGACGGCCAACGAAAAGGCCGTTTTCACTGTCCTCCCTTTTGCACATAGTTCTTGATAAATTCTTCGGCATTTTCTTCAAGGACATCGTCGATTTCGTCGACGAGCTTATCCATTTCTTCCTTGAGCTTCTTGCCGCCTTCGACGACTTTGGGATTCGCTTTGGCTTCCTCCCGCGCCGGCGAACTACCACGTTTCGCGTCGGTTTTTTTCTCCTGCTTGTCCATCGTCCTCCCTCCCGGTACTTCTCGCACGCCTTGCGCGGCGCTTCTTTAGCAGGCTATGACAATTTAGCTTACTCCACGGTCTAATTCTGGTCAAGGAGACCCATGAGCAGGGAGAGTAACCCTACTTTTAGATCAACAATGAGACGATAAGCAGGGCGACAATGTTGATCACCTTGATCATTGGATTGATCGCTGGACCGGCCGTGTCTTTATAGGGATCGCCGACCGTATCGCCCGTGACCGCCGCTTTATGCGTCTCGCTTCCCTTTTTCCCTTGCTCTTCGATAAACTTTTTCGCGTTATCCCAGGCGCCGCCGCCGCTGGTCATCGAGATTGCTACGAACAAGCCGGTGACGATCGTACCGACCAGGACCCCGCCAAGCGCCTTCGGACCCAGAACAAAGCCGATCAGAATCGGAGAAAGTACCGGAATCGCGCCCGGCACCATCATCTTCTGGATGGCCGCTTTCGTCACGATATCCACGCAGGTGCCATATTCAGGCTTGCCGCTACCGTCCATAATTCCCTTTATCTCCCGGAACTGGCGCCTTACCTCCGTGACGACCTCCCCGGCGGCTTCGCCCACCGCCTTCAAGCACAGAGAGGCGAACAAAAACGGTAGCATGCCGCCGAGCAGCAGCCCCACGATGATATTCGGATCCGATAGGTCGAACCCGCTGCCTGGGTTCGCGCCGCTGACGGCGCGGGCGTACTCCGCAAACAGGACCACCGCCGCGAGGCCCGCGGAACCAATGGCGTAGCCTTTGGTGACCGCTTTCGTGGTGTTTCCGACGGCGTCCAAGGGATCCGTGATGTCGCGCACCTCCTTCCCAAGATGCGCCATCTCCGCAATACCCCCCGCGTTGTCGGTAATCGGGCCGAAGGCATCAATGGCCACCACAATCCCGGCCATTGAGAGCATAGAGACAGCGGCGACTGCTACGCCGTAGAGCCCGGCTTGAGCCATCCCACCGGTGACATAGAAACTCCCTAAGATGGCCGCGCCGATGACTATAACGGGCCAGGCGGTCGCCTGCATTCCAACGGCCAATCCCGCGATGACATTGGTCGCGTGGCCGGTCTCACTCGCTTTCGCAATGTCTTTTACCGGTTGAAATTGCTTGGACGTGTAATAATCCGTAATGAACACCAAGGCGAGCGTAACCGCTAGTCCAATCAAGGCTGCGATATAGTACGCGCCCCCGCTGACCCCGCCGAGCCCATCCATCAGCCACATCGTGGCGGGGTAAAACGCGAGCGCTGCCAAGCCGCCCGCCCAAAACAGCCCTTTGTAGAGGGCGCCCATAATACTTCCGCCGGGGCCAACCCGAACGAACCATATCCCGAGAATCGTGGCGAGGATCGTGATGCCGCCCAACAGTAAAGGGTATAGTAGGGGTTCGGGGATGCCATTAAACAGCGTGAATCCCAGCACCATCGCCGCAACCGTCGTGACCGCATACGTTTCAAAGAGGTCCGCAGCCATGCCCGCGCAGTCGCCGACGTTGTCCCCGACATTGTCGGCGATGACCGCGGGATTTCGGGGATCGTCCTCCGGAATTCCGGCCTCCACCTTCCCTACCAGATCGGCACCGACATCCGCGGCCTTTGTAAAGATGCCGCCGCCCACGCGGGCGAAGACGGAGATGAGGCTGCCGCCGAATCCCAAAGACAACAGCGCGTGCACCGCCTTTTCGCTGCCGACCATATGGGAAGCCACATAAAAGAATACCGATACCGCAAACAGCGCGAGGCCGATGAGCAGGAGCCCTGTCACGGCTCCGCCTTTGAACGCGACCTGCAGCGCCGCGTTCAGTCCCCCATGAGCCGCCTGTGCCGTACGGACGTTCGCGCGGACAGCAACGATCATGCCGATGTATCCGGCGGTGGCAGAGGTGACGGCCCCGATAAGAAACCCGACCGCCGTCACGAACCCGAATTTGTCAGACCAGATGCCGGCAGCCCACAGGATGACGAACAACGCCCCGGCAACGACCGCGACGGTTTTGTATTGCCGGTTCAGGTATGCGCCGGCGCCCTCTTGGATCGCTTTCGCGATCGTTCTCATCTTCTCCGTGCCTTCGTCCAGCTTCATGATCCAAGTTACTAGATATCCTCCGTACGCAATGCCGATTAGGGCTGCGATGACGGCAAACAAAACAATCCCCGCAGAGGAATCCATGCAGCTAATCTCCTTTTCGCAATGGGGTCAAAGTCGAATTTTCACACGCTCAATGCATGTCGCACGGTAAATTCTGGACTCTACAATTTGACTGTGACCTGCCTAAGACCAGAATGGCCGCTCATTCTATACGGCGTGTGACGGTCTGTTCAAGGTCTTTACGGCAAAACTGCCGTAGAGGGTATCGGCATTGCAAAGATTCACTTATGAGTTTTCGCAGCGCAAACGCTCCGGCATCAGAGCGCGTCGGCGAGAAGGAGTGACTTGCCGCGATGCCGGCGACCTGTTATAGTGAAAATTATTGGGGTGGTGCCGGGGATGTCAAGCGAGCCACAGTACATCGTCATCGATCAAAAGTCCTTCACCAAGGAAGATTTGGTGCTGGATAACCATGTCTACCGAAATTGCGAGCTAGACCACTGCCGTTTGTACTACAGCGGCGGCCCCTACGAACTCATTGATACGCATATCACGAACTCCGAGCTTGTCCTCAACCAGCCGGCCAAAAACATATACGCCGCCATACAGATCTTCCGTACGAAGTCGCCAAGTTCCACGATCGTCTTCGAGTAGCGCGGCCTTCAAATTGTCGATCTGAGCGACCCTCTACGGGCAGGGCAGCTTCCTCAGCTTCCCGTCCGACACCTTTGTATTCCCGCACCGCTTGGTGATCTCGGAGGTCTTAAACACTGGATCGGCATGACCGCGCGGGGTGAACTTTTCCACCTGCTTGCGGAAGGTTTCAGTCCACCGCTCGCTCGGCGTCGCATAGTGAAGGGAAATATCGACGTCAAAGGACGGTGTATTGGGCGGCGTCGGGAACGTAAACGTCTCCGTTCGCGTTTCCTCTGCCTTTAGGACGCTGTCCTTGATGAGCTTGACGGCGTCGTGATCCATCAAGGTCTCATTGCCCTTCGCATCCGCGAATGTCCTTCCATAGATACGCTTCTCACGGAAAACCTCCGTCAGGTTTCGGCCCTTGATTAACACTTGTAAGTAGATCTGGTTCCAAATCGGGTGTGTCGTGGGAACATTGTGAGGCACCAGACTCTTCACCTTCACCGTCAGCTTCGTCTGATCTCCCTGAGTCTCCGTATCGTAATCCAGATCGAAGGCTTGCCGGCGCAGAGCCGGCGATTTTCCATTGAACTCGTGGCCCGCAATGTCTCGCTTTTTTTCTTCATTCGCCGACTCGCCGAAGCCCTGCGGCATATGGCAGGTCTGGCAGGTCTTCCCTTCCTTCGCCGCCTTGGTGCCCTTCCAACTCCCAACGGCTTCCGCTTCCGGGACGGCCAGGGGCGCGATGGTGTGGCATGCGAGGCAGAGATCAGATTTCTTATAGAGCTCAATATACTGCGTATCGTGCGCCTTGCTTTCGAGCGGATCTTTGTAGCCGCCGAAGACTGTACGACCAGGCTCGAGCTTGATCGGTGGATGACCTTTGACGTTCGGGTCTATGCTCTTGATCAAATGGCATTGAATGCACCCGACGCCTTCAAAGTTGGGATCCCCCGTGACGATCTGCTTCACCATGGTGTCCGCCAGATCAGGAAAGACCACCGCCTGCGGGGCATGACAGTTCAAGCAGTACCGCTTGTCCTTGTTTTTGCCGGCGTAGTCCTCAAGCATTGCGCGAAACGTCGGTGTGACAATGGCGCGCGCTACAATGGACTCTTCGTACTCTTCAAACGCGCGGATATGGCATTTCTTGCATTTCGATGATGCCGGAAAGACCTTTTCGGGCGTGGGCGCAGCCTCGTCTTTCGCCAACGAACCCTGAAACCACGCAGCCCCAATGACCACGCCCAAAACCACCATACTGATGACGACCGCCTTGATCTTCCGAAGACTCAATTTCATACCGTCTCCTCATAGCTTGGCTTTCTACGGACAGGAGATTTTGGCCACACAAGGCGGGGTGGCCGAGCCCGGATGACACCAGGCTAGAGAGGCTTCGTCCTAAATGTCAGAATGCGCGGCTCTGCGTAATTCGCGAGCAGCCGAGTGGCCTTTTCCCGATCGGCATCCGACGGAAGGGTCTTCAGGTATCCCGCCAATAGCTCGGGGGCGGGCTTGGGGATCAAACTGTACGTCAAGAGAACATCGAGCAACATTCCCTCCCCTTCCTCGCTCAAGGTCAGCGCGAAGGGCACATGCTTTGTCGTGCCGCCTTTCACTAAAATATCGCCTAACGGCTGCTCCAACAAGTTCGCGTAGGAATTTCCAAAGGCCTTCTGCGTCGTTCCCAATTCGCGGCCGTTTTTATCTTTCACCGTGACCGTGAGGTAGAACTGCTTCAAGACCGGGTCTCCGTCCGGAAAGTTGTGCGGGACTGCGCCGTTCATGACCGCGATCTCGCCCTCGATCTTCGTCCCGTTCCGATCGGCCTTGACTTCCAATCGTGGCATCCATTCGGCCTGCAGATTACGATTTTTCAGCATCAATCCCGGGATCACGATGCCTCGAAAATAATGGCGTCCAATTTCTCGGGTCAGGGCGCCGCGCTTCGAGGTCGAGCTTCCGGTGGTTTGCTCCATGTGACAAGACTGGCACACTGTGCCCTCGAGGATTTCGCTGTCGATGGTCGGGCTGCGAAAGTCCCGGACTTTTTCGAAATGGCAGGACGTACAGAAATTGGCGCCTTTGTAAAGGGGGGACGCAAATGAATTATGGACCATATTGTCTTCAGCGTCCTTGAACGGGCCGAACATGGTCTTGTCCGGATTGATCTGGAAGGATGGGACCTTCTTCGGATCCTCCGCCAACTTTTCGACCATGTGACAGGAGGCGCAACTGATGCCTTCGACCGTCACTTTTCCCGCTAAGACCTGCTCGATGATTCGATCAGTATGTTGAGGAAAAACGGCGACGGCGGGAGCATGGCAGGAAAGACATTGCTGCCGTTTTTCAGCGCTTGGCTTGGTCTGGAGCCAGACGCCCATGACCGTCTTAAAGATTGACGATGGGAGCGCCGTCCCGTGGAGAAGAGCGGCATCGACCCGGCCCATCAGCTTGAGATCCATCGTCAGCTCGCGCAAGCCGGCCATTTCTTCATAATGTCGGTCATGGCACTGACGGCAGACCTCGGACCGAAGAAAAACTTGCTCAATTTCTTCGGCCCACGGCTCTTTGGTAGATTTCCTGTCTTGTCCGGCCCCTTCCTGAAAGAGAGCGGTCCCGAATCCCGTTAACCCAAACACCAGCAGCCCAGCCGCCAGCACCCCACGATTCATGTGGGTTCTCCGAGCCTTTCGGTCCTGGTCATAAGATTAGTCCGTCTCCTTCGGCACAAAATGGAAGTTCATTTGGCCGCCCTGCCCTTGGTTTTCTGGATTTGTGGGCTCCCAGGTCCCCACCGTAAAGTTCCCTTTCTGCAGGGCTTCCGGCAAGAGCCGCCCGAGATCGTCGAGATTGCGCACAGGAACCTTGTTGATCTCCGTGATAACCGCGCCAACTTTAATGCCGGCTTTCTCACCCAAGCTGTCGCCAATGATGTCCATCACTGCCACCCCTTCCGCGGCCCGAAGATTGAGCTCCTTGCGAATGTCTTCGGTCACGGGCTGGACGATCACGCCCAACTGTTGTTCGGCCATGTCGATAACCGCCTGGTTTCGCTCCTTTTCAGCCAGCTTGTCTGGCGGCAATGCAGCGATTTTGGTATTTGCAGAAGCCGCCGTCGCGAGCGAAGGACTGCCGGTGGTTAACAGGACGGCCATCATTATGAAGAGAATGAGTCGACACATATTTACGCTTTCCCTGGTTCAGATGTGACCGGATCCAAGATGAGCTGAAGCCACGGCGCAATGGCTTTCTGCCCGTTACGCTCCTTGTTCTCGCCATTCCAGACTGCGAACGCGACAGTCTGCACCCGGCCGGGACCGAAGATGGCATCGTTGTCGGGGTCACGCGTCTCGAGCGCGCGCTTGAACACAACCTTCCACCGGCCTTGCTCCCAGATAGCGTTGCCCTGCACCGTGCCCTGCCCGCGTTTACTTGTGAGAGTGCTGAAACCGCCCCCGAGGAGATCCTCGACGGAGGAAGCTCGGCGGGGGATCACTTCAAAACGTCGGACCTCGCTTTCTCCGGCCGCCTTGCGCTCCGTCTCTTTAGCCTTACGGCGCTCGATATCAGTTTGCCAGTCCGCCTTCCAATGCCAGATGTTCAGATAATGGTCGAGTTGTCCCATACAGAAAAATGCAGGCGCGTCGCCGAGGGGAAAGGCCACTGCCGCGCCGTCGCGAAAAGTACCGGGTGTCAAACGGTCGTTCTTTGTCGGGTCCTGCCATTCGAGCAGGAAAACGACCTCCTTCCCATTATGGAGCGATCGAACAGTGAGTGCTTTGATCGTCGGATCGGGCAAGGTGGGCCGGGTGATGATCTGGCCGCTAAGGGGAAGCACGATCGACGTGGACTTTTCCCACATCGGTGATTTCGGGTCGAAAGGAAGGTCACCGGCGAGGTATTGCGAGCGGATGAAGAGTCCTTGAGAGCTCACCACCTGCACACCAAGGCCATACAGCACGAGGACCGCGATAAATGCGACGACTGAAACTTTCCAGCCCATCATCTATCCTCTTGTGCCGGGCACCGGAAGACGTTCGTCAGTATAACTTCAGCCGGCGAATTTTATTCTCACCACGCTCGCACATAAAGAGAAAGCCATTGGCATCCAAGGCAAGACCGGCCGGAGAGTTCACCACCGCCTCCACGGCGACGCGACCATCGCCGTGTTTGATCATTTCCTTATCCACGGCTTTCACGAACTTTGCCATGCCGCAACCGCCCATAGCTCCGGAGTCCTTATAGCCGCTCTCACCGTTTCCGGCGATGGTCGTAATAATTCCGGTTTCGGCGTCCACCCGGCGGACGCGGTGGTTCATGGCATCGGAAATATACATGTTACCGCGCGCGTCGAAGACGATCGCCTCAGGCGCATTTAACATCGCCTGCGTAGCCGCCTTACCGTCTCCGTCATAGCCATAGAAGCAGACGCCGGCCGACGTTGTCACGATTCCGGTGTTCCTGTCGATCTTCCGGATGCGGTTGCTCCCTTTGTCCGCGATGTAGATATCGTCGTTTGGATCGACCGCAATGCCGGTGGGGTCATGAAAACGGACTTCCGGCCCCGGCTTGCCGTCGTCATAGAAGACGCTCATGTCCATGCCGTCGGTCTCACACGGCGGGCGCAGCCACCCATGATCGTCACTGAAATCGATCCCAATGGCATCTCCGGAAAGCACAACCAGATTCTTGGCGATCAACGGGCTATCGCGGACGTCATCCTCATGGGACCAGGTGCCGGCGATCGTCGTGATGTGTTTGGATTTCGGATCGTACACGCGAATACGGTGCGCCTGCGCATCCACAATCAAGAGACGATCCTGAGCATCAAATGCAATCGCGCTCGGATATGTGAGATTAACCTCTAACGCCGGCCCATCGCCGTTGAATCCAAATCCCCCCGTCCCGACGACAGTATCGATGATGCCGGTCATGAGGTCGATTTTGCGAATTCTGTTGCTTCCTGAGTCGCAAATATAGAGTTGCCCGTGGGAATCAAATGCGACGTCAAGCGGGAGGTAGAGTCCAGCCTGTGCGGCGAGACCGCCGTCGCCGCTGTAACATGTCTCTCCGATTCCGGCCACGTGAGCGATGATTCCGGTGCTCAATTCGATTCGACGGATCCGATCGCTGCCCGATTCGGCAAAATAGAGATATTCTCCATCCGGACTCACGGCGAGCCCGATGGGAAGCGGAATGCCGGCCTTTGTGGCGATCTTCCCATCCCCGGTGCTTCGCGATTTGCCGTTTCCGGCAAATGTTTCGATGATTCCGACAGATGTTATGACGGTGTCTTCCATTAGATCACCTTTTAATACCCGGCAACGGCCTTATCAGACTTTCGGTGGCTCGGACACAATTGGACCGGGTGGAGGCGAGGACGCCGTCCCGGGAGTGACTCCCGGCGGTGGCCCACCAGGGATGCCCCCGGCTTGTCCCTGTGCCTCTTGCTTTGACGCTTCCAACTCGATGGCATCCGCTTCATGGACGGATTTTTTGAAGCCCTTAATGGCCTTGCCTAAACCCTCACCGAGTTGGGGTAACTTCCCGGCCCCGAAGATGACCAGCACGATAAACAAAATCAGGACCAGTTCGGTGATTCCCATACTTCCAAACATAACGCGCTCCTTGTAATCGCTCTGTTACGACTCCTTGGGTTCCGAGGGCCGCCTCGAGGCGAAACGCGCCTTGAGACGCTCCCGTGTCTGATCAGCTTCCGTGAACCGCTTGGTCTTTTCGTAGGTGCTGATCAGATTATAATAGGCCAGAGGCTCGTCTGGATTGTTCTGGACGGCGTTTTCCAGGACGAGAATGGCCTCATCCGGCTTTCTCATGTTCATGTGGATTTCCATCAAGGCGAAGGCCGCCTCGAGGTTATGCGGGTCGAGCTCCAGAACCCGCCGATACGCCATGATTGAGGCGTCAATCGTATGTAAGTCGGACACGTTCCGCAGTTCTAGTTTTTCATACACCTTACCTAATTGAAACCAGGCGATCGGATCATCCGGGGTGACATCGACGAGCCGCTCGTAGAGGTCCTTGGCCTCCATATAATCGTCTTGATCGAAGCGCGCCCGGCCGAGATTGAACAAGGCTAACACGTCCCGTGGGTTGATCGAGAGCGCCTTGCGGAACTGCTCCATGGCCTCGTCGAGCTTGCCCTGCGTCGCCAGGATGGTCCCCAAGTTCGCATAGTACATCGCGAGGGACTCCGCCATCTGCGCCCGCAAAACTTCCGCGATCCCGATCGCTTTTGAGACGTTGGTATAGGCCTCGTCCAACATGCCCTTGGCGAAATAAACTTCACCCAGCCGGCACTGAGCCTGGAAGTCGTCCGGATCGGTTTCCAAGAGCTTATTGATTTCAACGATTTCGTCGTCGAGGCTCAGCGGCGCCTCAGCGATCGCCTCGGCCGTTTCTTCTGCAACCTTCGTCTCGACATCGCGTGGTGTTTCCGGCACGTTCTTCTCCATCCTTCAGTTTTCCTTTGAAACGAATACTACTTACGAAGCGCCAGAGGCTTCGACGATGGGACGCTCGGGGAGCGTCGCGGGGAAGCTCTGTCCGGCTTCTTCACGCGCTCCGATCCGGCCGTCGTTCGCAATCAACAACAATCCCAACACCATAAACAGCGTTTGATGCGACAATTGCAACGCATAGCCTGCAATAAACATGAATACGAGTCCGTAGCCTGCCCGCCGGCTCATCGAGATCTGCTTGATGACCGCATAGGCCCAGAACAACAAACCGGCCATATAAAGCGCGAAGGGCAAATAGAAGCTATAGCCCATGCCCATCTGGAAGATCCACCCGATGCTCCTGCCTCCCTTACGGAGGCTCTGCGCGGCCGCAGGATCGAAGAGTTCGAGGACCCCGTCCATCACCAGCAAACCGATAAAGAGAAGAGCCCACGTGGCCGCATAGAAAACCGCGCGTCTCTGCTGACGCCGATTCCTCGTGCGAAATGAGAATCCGCCATAGACCGCAAACACGAGGACGGTTGCGAGCACCATGAGAGCTTCACCCCAGCGGTGGATGTCATACACGAGGGGGGGAGAGTAGGTGATCCCCAGCCAGCCATACGTACTTGTCGCGATCTGGTAATACAGCCAACCGGAGACTCCGAGCCCATAGCATATGATCATCGCGCGCGCTTTTAGCGATGGATGAATGACCCAGTATTGCGCGACGAGAGCCCAGACCACGAGTAGGGTGACAATACCGTAGGCAATGGAGCCGAGCATGATCGGGGGGAAAATCAGAAATGTTAAGGTCAGCGCAAGAAGAAGCGATACGAGAGGGAGGATTACCCGATCGAGAGGCCGAGGATGGTCACCAAGCGCTTTGGAGAACAGAAGGGTGAACAGGGCCATAAAAAGCAGGAGAGCCGAGAAATTCATCAGGGCAAAGCCGATCTCAGAGGCGCCCCGCAGGAAATAATCGACCACAGGATATTCCTGAGCAACCTTGGACAGGTGCATACCAAGGCGGGAGATCAAACGGTACAAGAGCAGTTCGCAGAGACCCGCAATCAACAGCGCCTTCAGCGTGTATTCGAGAAGGAGCGCGCCGGTCTCGGGCCTGAACCGTGTCGCTTGTGCCCGTGCCTCAGCCATGTTCAGCCGGTCGCGACCGGTTGGGTTTTGGAGCGGGAGATATAGAGTAGCCCGTCGGCCATGGAGTAATTAAACGGCAGTTCATCGACCACTTCGCTGATCTTCTCATAGACCTGCTGGTAGACCCGCTCCGCCTGGTCAGGATTCATGCCTTCGAGGACTTCATAAAAATAGCCGAGGCTCAAATCCTCCGAGGCCGGCCGCATGATACGCCGGATTCCGTAGCTTGCCGGATCGCTCATAATGGGTGCCTCTTTTTCCAAATCAAAGAGGCAGGGTTGGCATGAGAATCCATACGACGAATGCAGGCGCTTATGCTCGACGATGAAATTCGAGGTTTCCATGGCTTCCGATTCCGTCTCCGTCGGAAACCCAATCAGGATGTAACAATGAACTGCGATATCCAGGTCGAGACAGTCCTCAATAATCCGACGAACATGCTCCTGCTTGATACCCTTCTTCATGAAGTCCATGACCCGCTGGTTGTAGGACTCCAACCCGAATACGATCTTTAGACAACCGGCCTCCCGCATGGACTTGAGCAATTCCCGAGATAGGTTCTTTTCGAACCGCATCTCGCAGGTCCAAAGCGCGTTGACCTTGGCCTCAACCAATTGCGCACACAGACGTTTGGTCGGCGACAGCGCAAAACATTCGTCTGTGAAGAAGAAAAACGATGTCTGGTACCGCTCCATGAGCTGCTTAAGATCCTCGACGACCTTCTCCGGCTGGCGCTGCCGAAAGTTCTGGTGGTCCAGCGTCAGCGCGCAAAAGGCGCAATCTTTATAGTAACAACCGCGGGAGAACTGCACAGGCAGCACGGATTGCGGAGCGAAGTACCGGTTCAACGGCATTCCATCGAAGCTGGGCGCGGCCAGCGCATTGATATTTTCGGAGTAGAACGGCTGATTGACCACAATCTTGTCGTTCTGACGAAAGATGAGATTCGGGACCTTGCTGAAGTCGCGCTTGCCTTCAAGCTGATGTACAAGTTCTAGAAGGGCGGTTTCCCCTTCGAACACCACGAAATCATCGGCGAACTGGAACATGGACTCGGCCCGCCGGAGATTGTCCACGAGCCGCGTAAAAATGCTCCCCCCAATGGTCAGGTGCAGGTCAGGATTGGCCTGTTTGATCAGGCGACATAGGGTAAGGCCCGGCAGGATCTGTGAGGTGGCGGTGATGGACACCCCGACAAGATCCGGCCGCTGGGCGAGGATGTCCGGAACCAAGCGGCTTCGGAATAGCTCGAGGTAGGGATTCTCCTCCTCATCCTGGACGGCTTTGAGAATCTCCTTGGAGGAATAGATTGAATACCGCCACTGGTTATCGACGACCGAGATTCTCGTTGGAAAGTATAAAGTGGACACGAATGCCAGCCATCGGTCGATGAGAAACAGGCTCTCTTTGTATCGTTCAGGGTCATAAAACGCCTCGGAACGAAGCGTTGCCTTGGCATTGTCGATCAGATCGTACAGAGGCGGGAACCAATCCAAAGCCTCCTTCATCTTAGCCAGGTGTTCCTGGCTGGAAGGACCGGTCTCCCCCTTCGTGCCGACGCGCTCCAGGGTCTTGATCTTGTCCTGCATCCGCTCATAGGTCTCGCGGCCCGTTTCCTGGCTCAGAAACTCTTCGAGGACCTCAATGCCAAGGTCGCGCTGGGTCACATCGGCGACCCCTGCCTGCTTTAAGAAGCCGGTTAAGGACGGCAAGCTGAGGTATGGTTGGGAAGGATGCCAGGTAGGAGGAAAGAGCAGCACGGTTTTCATTTCAGCCCCTTTAACAATCTACGAAATGAATGCGCTACGATATGAACGCGCGGGCAATCGTCATCGCCACCGGATAATCACAAAAGTATCGAATAAATACCTCGCCGTCAGAGGTTTTTATACACCCTGGATAAGTTCAAATGCAAGGAACCCAAGGGCGTCCCACGGGGGACGCCAAAAGATAAAAAAGGCCCCGGAGGGGCATACCTCCGGGGCCTTTATGGTCCCTATTGGGAATTCGCGCTGCTTCTATCTACCTCTATTCCTTCGGTTGTCCCGGACGCTTCTGCTCCGACCCTCCACCCGATGCTTCAGGGATCTGCAATGTAAACCAGGTGGAAATACCCTTCATCCCGTCACGCTCCAGGTTCTGTCCATCCCAGACGGCGAAGGCAACCGGCACGGCGCCGGCCTTTAGCTGCACGTCATTAGGATCGGAGGTCGCCAAAGCGCGCTTGTACACCACGCGCCAGGAAGGACCGTTGCAGCAGCCGCCCTTGATCGAGCCGGCCGGCTCCCACAACCCGTTGCCGACCACATCCTGGTGGGCCTGTGTCGTCAGGGTGCTGAAACCGTTCGCATTGAGGTCTTCGACGGAGCCGGCACGCATTTCCGGATCAGACATGATATTGCCGGACCAGATACCGGTGTTGAAGGGCCCCAGGCTGCGGCCTACCCGATCCAGATAGGTTACGCCACCGGCCGGCTCTTCAAAATAGTAGTCCCAGAAGATTGCGGGATACTCGTTGTCCACGTCCCAAAGACCGGCGCTGTCTTTGCCGAGATCCTTCTGCCATTCCGCGTTCCACCGCCAGATATTAACCGTGCCACCCGATTGACCCATGCACTGAAACGGAGGCGCGCCGCTGGTGTTAACCGGGAATTGGATAGCGGCCTGGTCGCGGAAATGTTGGGGACCAATGGTGGTATCGTTTTTCGACTGGTCCGCCCAATCGAGCCGAATGCCGATGTCCTTCCCGTTGGTGATTGCTTTAACAAAGACGGATTTTACGGCGATATTCGGATGCATCGGGGTTGTGATGGTCTGCCCGCTGAGCGGCACGATAACCCCGGGCACATTCTCCCAGAGGGGATTGGCCCCATCCATAGGGATCGGCCCTTTGATGGCCTTTGCTTGAATGGCCACCGGCTGGCTAACAGCCAGGGGGACCTGTCCAAGAGTCAAGACGACGCCTACGATGAAGGCGCTCAGCAAGACGCCCCATACGACGGCTCTGTTCCTCGTCTGCATGATCTTCATAGTTATAGCCCCTCCTCTGTAATATTAACCCCATATATTAACTGAAAGACGTCCGCGTAATAGATCACAAAACGATAAAGCCTTCAATTATCGACTTACGCATGACCGGCGGGGCCGCCGGACCCTCCACCTCCTTCTGTGTCCTCGTTCTGCATCTGCGAGCGGCCTCCTACTTCATCCAGAAGCACGCTCAGCTCATTTCCTAAGTCTTGCGCGCCGCATTCAAAAATCGCCCCTTCCGGCGGAGTGAAAGTGGCGGGCTTGTAATCCGTTTCTTTATAGGGCTGCGGGGTCACTCCTAGGTAGGCGCAGTCAAACTTGAGATAGGCCTTGCACAGCTCACACAGGAACATAAAGAAGCCCCGCTGGGCCTTCTTGGATGCCATATCGGCAAAAAGCGGCGCCCAACGGCCGATATGATCGCGGACAAATTTCTTTTCCGCATCTACCACAATCTGCAGTTTTTCCTCACCATCATGGCATAGGGCGTACGATTCCTTGTACGCCAGAAAATGCAGAAATTCCATTTCGACACTGAGATGGTCAAGCCGCTCGTGCACGACCTCCGCAAGCTCAAGACCGAAGGCCTTGTAGTAGCCCGCAATATCACCCATGGTGTGCGATTGCTGAAAGACGTGTTCATTTCCAAAGAGGGTCTCGTAAGGAGGGGCGTCTAAGCTGATGACGTTCGAGAACACGCGCCGATGCTCGTCCTGGAGGTCGCTGAATTCCCATGTCTTAAAATTTTCTTGCTCCCAGTCCGCGATCTGGTCCAGGAACTTTTTCATGGGAGCGATGAGGTCCCGAACCTTGTCCGTCGCCTTCGTGGCCTCAAGGCTCTTCTCCAGCGTTTCGATCGCCGAGAGCCCGTCTTCAACAAATTCACCTTCTTGAAGATAGTTATAGAATTCTTCGTCCTCCGGGTAGAGAAACCCCCAGGAGAGCAGAAGATAAAGCTTGCTTCTGGAAAGGGCGAGTTCGACCGACGGTGCGTCGGCAACACCGATTTTTCCTGTGGGATTTCCTGAAACTGCCTGTATAGCCATTTGCCCTCAGCCTCCTGCGGCCTTAGCTTTGAGCCGCCTAAGAATAAGAAAAGGTCTACAGGTTGTCAAGCGCTTTTTCGGGCTTATTCCTGGCTCTGCGAGCCCCCCTGCGCTGCAACCGGACGACCGGAAAATACCTTGATTGCAACCTTGTCATTGACCGTTTCACAGACCTGTTCACAGATGCCGCACCCGACGCATTTCTCTTGATCCACCAAAGGATACGGATCCTCAAACCCAACCACTGCAAGCGCGTCACACGGACACTTGGCAAGACAAAAACGGCAGCCCTGGTCCGCAGTGCAGGTCGCTTGATTAACGACCGCCAGCCCCATCCGGACTTCGGCTCTCTCGCCGAGTGGAATAAGAGCCTCCGTCGCGCAGGCTGCAACACAAGGAAAGTCATCGCACAGAAAACACGGGGATTCATTTGCGAAAAGGACCGGATAGCCGTTGGCGGGGTCTTTTTTGATGCTTCCAAAAGGACACGCTGGCAAGCAATCACCACAGCGGGTACAACGCTCGAGGAACAGGGACTCCTCCACGGCCCCGGGAGGCCTGAGCCAGTCGGTTCTGAACTTCTCCGGCGCCGTCTCCGGCGCCGTCTCGGTGGGCTTCTGCTGTTCGTAATATTCATAGACAGCTTTGCCCATCGACCAGACGGACTGCTTAAAAAACTGGCGCCGCGCGTTGTCAGGTGCTTCCATCTTGTGCTAGTCGCCCATCACGCCGGCCGCCCGCAACTTGTATACTTCGATACAGCGATCGCAGCCGCCGTACTCCGGATCCCAGCCCGGGTGATTGTCCCTGATATAATCGAGCACTGCCGGTTCCACGTCTTCGGTCAGATTCTCGACCCAATGATAGGTGGGAAACCCGCACAGCGGACAGGGAAAACCGGGTAAGAGCATGACTTTTTTACGTTCCGGTATTTCCGCTCCCTCTATCTCGATGGCGCGATCCAAGATCTTCAAAGTGTCCGTCGCCATATCGATGAGTTCCGGATGGGTGAAGAACTCGGTGGTCCAGAGCCCCTCAAAAACGGACACCAGTTGCGTGCCGGGAATCTTACGATACCAGGTCGAGAATTCATGAAACCGAGCTTCCTTGAGAAAGACCGGCTCCTTCCCTATTCTCGTCAACCGACTGTCAATGCTTAAACACCATAGTACGCGATAGCGGGCAAGAATGAGGCTCTCCTCACCGGGGCTATTTCCTACCTTGATGTCAGGAGCGTACAGAAAATCCGGATCCAACATGTCCTTGATATGGTACAGTTCATGCCGGCAAAACCGCGCTAAAGCAGGATCATAGAAGCGGCGAGGGAGAAGTTTGATGCCGATCCCCTTTTGCCCCTTCGCCTCAAATTTCTTCGCTAAATCCTCTTCGACCGTGCCCCATTTTCTCATGAGGTCGACGGATTCCTGATCTTCCTTCAGAACGCCGCGGACCAACGTGATCCCTATTCGATCGCGCAGCTCCGGGAACTCGTCAAACGTTTCGCGAATGATCTCCGCAAACCCCCAGTGCCCAAAAAGATACTGGTAGAGCTTCTGAAACTCGGGCTCACGGTCATCCAGCGGAAAGTTCTCATAAATCGGATCGGCAAGCTCATGGAACTCTTTGTAGAACGTAGGATCGCCTTCTCGTTCGGTCTTCTCGATGAACGCGTCGATCACCTCTTGGATCAGCGCCGGCTGAAACCGCAGCTCCATTTCGGCCTCCTTGACTTGCCTTTTTTCGCTCCGCTATGATCTCCAAATCATTATAGGTAGGGGTCAGTCCGCTTTGCAAGCTCGGTAACTCCTCAAAAGGAAGCCTCCATGAACAATGATTCGACCTCTCAAATAGACCTGGCATCCTCCGCCCCGACTCCTGTCTCCGGACCCGTCGTTCAAGACGACTGTAGCCGATGGTGGCGAGCCGGCGCAAAAGAATTGCGGGTGTTTCGAGGACACCATGACCCGGTCTGGGCGGTCGCCTACCATCCCAGCGGTGCCATATTAGCCAGTGGAAGCGTCGATCACACCATCCGTCTGTGGGAGATTGAAACCGGGCGCATGTTGAAGATCCTGCGAGGACACACGGACAATGTGCGGTGTCTTGCATTCTCACCTGACGGAGAGGTGCTCGCCAGCGGCTCCACGGATCGCACCATTCGATTGTGGAATCCGAAGACCGGCGAGTTCATTCGAATGCTCTTCGGGCGTTATGATCATGCCGTGCATACGCTTTCCTTTTCGCCTGACGGGCTGATGCTGGCACGCGGCAATGAAAACAAGGACATCAAGATCTGGGAGGTGGCCACGGCAACCGAGTTGCTTTCGCTGCTTCCTCGGGACGTGTATGACCAACATTGGAATATCATCACGGTCTTTTCTCAAGACGGACGGCTTCTGGCCAGTGGCAACGACATCGGCGGCATCACTCTGTTTGAAGTGCTCCCAAGTGGACAGGAGATCTGCAGATTGGAAGGGCATAAATCCGACCCATTTGAAGGGACCATTGAGCGCCGCGGCATGTGGGTTCAGTCTCAGGAAGGGTGGGAGAGGGCCTTTGAGAACTGGGTCGGCGGATTGGCTTTTTCTCCCGATGGCACCTTGTTGGTCAGCGGCAGCAGGGATAACACGATGAAGTTCTGGGAGATCCCCAGCGGTAAGCTGATGCGGACCGTTAAGGCGCACTCCGGCTGGGTGCGCGCCGTCTGTTTTTCGCCTGATGGGAGGGTGCTCGCCTCTTGCTCGGACGACAGCTCGATTAAATTGTGGGAGATGCCCAGCGGGCGCTTAATTCGCACGCTCAAGGGACATCGTGACCCTGTGCGGGCGATTGCCTTCTCCCCGGACGGCCGCCGCCTGGCGACTGCGAGCCTTGATCGTACCGTGAAACTCTGGGAATCTGGCGAGGTGACCCTCCAAAGCGCGCGGTAGTGAAGAGCTCAGCGGAGCAAACTTAATCCTCCTCCACCCCGTTTGTCGCCTTCGAAATCCCATAGCGCTTGCACTTCTCCCAGAGAGCTTTTCTGGACACGCCTAGAATCCGGGCCGCTTCAGTCTTGTTGTCACGAGTCCGGTCTAGGACCTTGAGAATGTGCTGCCGTTCGAATTGTTCGCGCGCGGCCGCGAGGTCCTGTACTCTCGGTCCGTTTTCTGCCGACGTGAGGTGGGTGTCCTCCTTGCAGAATCCGCAGGCCGGTTGCGGTAACCCCCCGAGGTATGGGCAGGACGGAAATCCGCAGAGGTCCCATGGTTCGACACTGCCTTCATGAGTACTGAGGCTGACCGCGCGGTCGATGGTATTCTCCAACTCACGGACGTTGCCGGGAAAAGAATAGCGCAGGACCATGCCCTTGGCCGGTTCAGAAAGACTCCTACCGCGCTTGCCTGTTCGGTTCCCAAGCTTCTCGAGGAAATGTTCCGCCAACAGAAGCACATCTTCTTTGCGCTCCCGTAACGGGAGGAGATTGACCCGCGTGGCACTGAGGCGTTCGTACAGATCCTCTCGAAACCTTCCTGCCTGCACTTCCTTTTTCAGATCACGCTGGGTCGCGCACACAAGCCGGACGTCCACTTCGACCGTGGCGGTCCCACCGACCCGTTCGAACCGTCGCTCTTGGAGGACCCGCAATAGCTTGACTTGTACGAGCGGCGAGATTTCGCCGATCTCGTCGAGGAACAGGGTGCCATGATTCGCGAGCTCAAACCGGCCCTTGCGCTGGCGCAGGGCTCCCGTAAAGGCACCCTTCTCGTGCCCGAATAATTCGGTTTCCAGCAGCGACTCCGGCAGCGCAGAGCAACTGACCCTGATAAAGGGGCCCTCGCGCCGGGGGCTGTTATGATGAATGGCATTGGCCACGACTTCTTTGCCGGTGCCACTTTCCCCCACAATAAGGATCGTCGAATCAGAGGGAGCGACTAATTTGACCTTCTCAAGAACCTCCCGCATTTGTTGGTTCTTGCTGAGAATCCCTTTGAAACTGAAACGCCCTCCTAATTCTTCTCTCAGCGAACGATTCTCCTCCTCCAGCTCCAACATCTTTACCAGGCGCTTCACAATGAGCAGGAGTTCATCCATGGAAAAGGGCTTTGTGATGTAGTCATACGCCCCGATCTTCATGGCTTCGACGGCGGTCTCCACCGACCCGTGCGCCGTGATGACCACGACACCGGTGCGCGGAGACACCTCTCTACAAGTCTGCAACACTTGCAATCCGTCTAATCCCGGAAGGCGGAGATCCGAGATGATAATGTCGAATTGATCCTTTTTAATGAGATCCACCCCTTCCGGCCCCGTCGCCGCCACCTTGACCTGGTGGCCTTCGGCTTTCAGGGCATCGGCGATAGAGATCCGCATCAGTGGCTCATCATCGATAATCAGAGTATGCGGCTGGCCCATCCCTTATGCCTCCCGCCCGACGGGAACACGGACGTGGACCGCAGGCAGCCGCACCGTGAAGAGGGTGCCTTTTCCCACTTGGCTGCGCACTTGAATCTCTCCCCCATGGCGCTGGACGATGCCGAGGCTGACCGAAAGTCCAAGTCCTGTGCCTTCGCCCTGGCCCTTCGTCGTGAAAAACGGGTCGAAGATCTTCGGCAGCACGTCAGTCGCTATACCGCTGCCGTTGTCTTCGACTTCGATCACGCAAAAGATCTCATCCTTCCGGGAGCGAACAGTGACCGCGCCGTCTCCCCTGATGGCCTGCACCGCGTTTAAGATCAAATTCATCACCACCTGCTCAATCATGTGGCCATCGGCCATAAGAGGAGGCAACTCCCTTGCCAACTCTCTATTCAGACGGACGCCGGTTCTTTCGAACGCATACTTCGTGAGCGCCAATACCCGTTCGATCAAGGGATTGACCTCGGTCTGAGAAAGCTCGGGATCATGCTGCTGCGAGAAATCCAGAAGCTGTCGCACGATCTTTTGAACGCGCTGCAGTCCATCCTCCATCGAGACAAGATATTCAGACTGGCGCTCTGGGGAAATTGTTCCCTTGCGTAGATTATAAAGACAATTGAGAATCCCGCCGAGGGGATTGTTGATCTCGTGCGCCACTCCTGCCGACAGTTTCCCGACCGAGGCGAGCTTCTCGGCGTTGAGCACTTGTTGCTCGAGCTGTTTCTTTTCCGTGATGTCCCGGGCAATGCCGAGAACGCCCACAATCGCCCCATTATTGTCCCGTAACGGCGAAACGCTGACGAGGGCGGTACGCAGCTCGCCGTCGCCCGTGAGCAACTCCACTTCGTACGCCTGCTTTGTGCCGATATCGAGCGTCGCGCGCAATCGTTTGCCGCGATGGCGGCGCGACATGAGTGACAGATACGGCCGGCCGAGCAGGTCGTCCTTGCGGTACCCCCAGATCTCAATTTTGCTGTTCACGTATGTAAAGCGTTGATCGAGGTCGAGGGTATAGATGACATCGTTGGCATTCTCGAGCAGGTTTTCCAGATATGTCTTGGTGTCAGCAATTTCCCGGGTGCGCTCCATAACTTTTAGTTCCAAGGCCTCGCTGTATTCCTGGAGCTCGCGTTCCAAACGCTTTCGTTCGGTGATATCCCGTAATTGCACTAATAAAAAGGTCCGTGCTCCGGCTTGAATACTGGTGAGATCCAGCTCCATTGGGACCGGGCGTCCTGCGCGATCGAAAATTTTTACCTCGACGGTCGGCGTCTTGCGCGCCCCCCCGACGATCTCTTTCATAAGGGCGGCCACGGCCGCCTGATCCTTCGGCAGGACCAGCTCCAGGAAGCGCCTTCCCGCTAGTTGCTCCTCCGGATATCTGAGGACCGTCTCTTGTCGGCGGTTCACCGCAACAATGTCGCCGTCCGGATTCACCATCAGCACGGAATCCGCCGCCTCGTCGAAGAGAATCTTGTATCGTTCCTGAGACTCCACCAAATCCTTGGTGCGGCGCGTCACCTCCTGTTCAAGGCCTTCGGTATGGCGGCGAACCTCGGCCTCCAGAGTCTTTCTAGCCGTGATGTCACGGACGAAGGCTCGGGTATACACCAGGCTTCCGCTACCTTGATCGAACAGCACGGTAGTATGGATTTCGACATCCAGCCGTCCACCGGCTTGGGTGAGGAACACGGTTTCCAGCGAGCCCTCCTCCGACTTCAAACGCAACAGGTAGTGGCGCACCGTTTCCCGGCATTCCTCAGGCACAATCTCCCACAGCTTTTTCTGCGCAACGTCCACCTGGGTGTACCCCAGTTTTTCGATCGCCGTCGTATTGATATGAACAAAGCCGCCGTCCTGATCCAACTGGAGAATCATTTCCGGGGAGTTCTCAATAAGGTCACGATAGCGCTCCTCCAACCGACGGATCTCGGCCATCTGATGTTCGAGTTCCTGAAACGAACGACCTAAGCTGGAGGCCATCTGGTTGAACGCGTCAGCCAGTTTCTCGATCTCATCGCCCGAGTTGATCTCCAAGCGTTGATCGAGATCGCCCTGTCCGATCAATGCAGCCCTCTGCTCAAGCACCTGGATCGGCCGGACGATCCGGCGCGCTAAGAACCGGCCGCCCAGAAGCATCAGAAGAAAGACTCCTACGGCGCCTGCCGACACCTTCTCCAGCAATTGCCTCAGCGGCGCATATGTTTCCGTCGGGTCTTGGCGAACAAACCCAATCCACCGAACGCCGCCACCTCCCAAACTTTGCTCCGCCAATGGAGTCTGAAATCGAACAGGCGCGAAGCCGACAATCGCATCCCGCCCGCCGTGCCCATCATCCTCCGCAATGACCCATCCAGCGCGTGGCTGCGCGATTTGAGACATGAGGGCAGCGTTCAAAGTGTGCCGGTCGGGAGAAAGGATCGGACAGATCAGCGGCTTTCCCGCTGAGTTGAGCAGCATGGCATGCCCGCGCTCTCCCAAGCGCACTTCCTGGATAGCCTTGAACAGCTCGTTGGGCATTAGGCGCATGTTCACAGCCCCAACAGCTTTCTGCTGCGTATCATCCATGATGGGCGCCGACACCTCCAGCACGTAGTACCCCAGTTGTGGATCGAAAGCGAGATCGCTGACGTAGATTTGCCCTACGCCGCCATTGTAGGAGGCTTGCCACCACACCTTTTTGCTCTGGTCGTATTCGGCCCGAGGGCTCGAGCTCACGACGAGCGCCCCTTGACTGTCAGCCACCAAAATAGAAATGTATTCGCCCTTTCGGATGCGGATCCAATCGATCAGATAGTCGGTCGCCATCTTGTTCACGAAGTCCGGAAACCGATCAGGGTGCTTTCGGGCGTTCCAACGGCCTTCCCATTCCCGAACCATCCGGCGAATGGCAGGCAGCGGCCGTCCGGTATAACTTCGGTTGGCATCGATGACCGCAGTTCGCACTATTGGGATTGTGGCGAGTTGTCGGGCTTCGCTGATTTTTTGGGTGACCTGGAGTTCAACCTTGCCGGCGGCTTCAATCGCAATCTGCTGGAAATCACGACCTATGGTGTCGCGGATCGTTCGTTGTTCCTCGTAATATGTGATAAAAACGGAAAATAGTAGCGGCAGCAGCCCAATCAAAACCATGGCCATAACGAGCCGGCTTTGCAGGCTATGATGGCGGTAAAATATACTTTTGACCACAGGTGTTACCGTTTCGTTACATCCTCCGTAGCCTACCACAGAATATCAGGGGGTATGCAAACGGCGGTATTATTCTCCCACCCTCACCAGCAATCCCTTCTCCTTACAAACGGCAAACATCTTGTGGAACCATACAATGACGCAGGACAGGTACAGAGCGTTCAGCCCGGAGGCCCACGCAAGCTCGACTCCGGGAAACGTCGCTGTCATGATCACGGCGCGCATGCCCTCAAAAATATGGGCGGCCGGGTTCATCCGGGCAATGGCTTGAAGCCAAGTCGGGAGAACGTTCATGGGATAGAAGACGCAGGAAATGGGCTGGAACAGAAAGACCAATCCCCATGCCAATACCTCGACCTCCTGCCCGTAGCGCATGATCAGGCCGGTTGTCAGGACTCCGATACACCAGCCGGTCACGATGAGATTCAGAATGAAGGGAACGAGCGATACCCCCAGGACAAAGACGTTAAAGGAGTAAAACAGCAGGGCCGCAGTGACTGTGACAAACGACACGGCCGCGACCTTCCCAATACTCAGCAGCATCGTGGCGGCGAGAAACTCGCTGGGTTTCAGCGGGCTCGCAAACAGGTTCATGAGATTGCGTGACCAGACCTCTTCCAAGAAGGAAATTGTGATGCCCTGTTGCGCGCGAAAGAGTACGTCCCACAAGAGCAGGGCGCCCAGGAAAAACGTGACGAAGCTCGGCAGAGAATTCTGATACCGCATCAGATAGACGGTGATAAAGCCCCAGATCACGAGGTCCACGAAGGGCCAGTAGATAATCTCCATTAATCTCGGAAAGCTTCGCCGGTACAAATAAAGATGCCGGGTCAGCAGTGCTGCGATTCGGTGCGCTTTCATAACGCGGACGGCAAAGCTCCTCGCGCAAGCTTCACAAAAACTTCCTCCAGATCGGTCTCGCCAAAACGAGATTTGATCGCGTTCGCGGTTCCTTCGGCGATGATCTGACCGCGCGAAAGAAAAATAATGCGATCGGACATCTCCTCCATTTCTCGCATGTTATGCGAGGTATACAGGACCGACATTCCGCTGCTGCGGCGCATCTCAAGAATCAACGCTCGCGTCTTGGCCGCAATGTCCGGATCGAGGCTGGCAGTCGGCTCGTCCAAGAACAGCACCTTGGGGTCGGTGAGAAAAGCCTTGGCGAGGGACAGGCGAGTCATTTGGCCGGAGGAGAGTTTGCGTGTCAGCTTTGTACGAAACTCCTCCATCTCCAGCCGCGCAATAATATGATCGATCCGTGAGTTGATACGTTCCAGCCCATAGAGCTTCGCGACCACGCGCAGATTTTCTTCTACCGTGAGGGCTTGGGGCATCGATACGTAGGTTGAAGAAAAGTTCACCTGGTTGAGGATGACTTCGCGATGCCGGTCGAACGGCAATCCAAACACGCGGATAGCGCCAGTGGAAGGGGTGATCACGCCGAGAAGCATGTGGATCGTCGTCGTCTTGCCGGCGCCATTCGGCCCCAGTAGGCCGAGAATTTCACCCTCTTTGATTTCAAAGGAGATGCCCCCCACGGCGGTAAAGGCGCCAAAGCGCTTGGTCAGATTTTGGACTTCGACGACAGCCTGGGCCATGATGGTTCTGGATAAGATTTTAGAAGAGAGTCTCGGAAAGGGCCTCGGTATGACATGTCGCGCACTTTCGGCTCAGTACCTTTCCGGCGTATTCCTGCTTGCCGTCATGACACTGTAAGCAGTCGCTGGTCCGGTGCGCTTTCACCATTGAAGCTTCGAGCGCCTCCTTTTCAGCCCTGGCCAGATCATCCATCTTGATGTGTCCCCGGGGCACCACAATCGGATAGCCTTTATAGGGCCGGCCATGGACGACGGTCGCGTGGCATGTGGCGCAGCCCTCGCCCTTGTCCCGCTTTTTGAAAGCCTCCATGTGCTTGCGGTGCTCCATGATCAGCCCGGCCTTCTTAAGCGGTCCCGGGAGATCTCGCGTGGCCAACTCAGAAATGCGCAGCATGTTCGCGTGGCAAGAAAGGCAGACTTCCGAATGTACCGTTGCTTTCAGGTCGTCCGGCTTCTTGGGATGCCCGATCAAGGTTACCCACACATCGTGAGTACCCTTGATCACCTTGTCCTGCACGAACCCCTCAAACGTCGGTCTGACATGGCAGGCGACACACGTCACCTCCTTATGGGTGGAGACGACCCAGGTCTGGTAGGAGGGTTTGATCGTGTGGCACGACGCGCAGAACTTTGGATCGTTGGTGAGGGGGATGGCAACGGCCGCAGCGACGACCCCTAGGACCGCCAGCGTGATCACAATCACGGCGATCCTCGGAATTTTCACGGGCATCAGTTCTGCAAACCGCTCTTACGCGGAAATCGACGGCTAATCATGGCCGCCAGGTTTTCGACATCGTCAGGGTCGAAGATGGGCACTCCGGAAGGCGCGTCCTGAAGAGCCTGATTGGAGACAATCCCCAGCAGGCCTTCAAGAGACACCGTCACTTCTCCAACATGATCACGCACCACCACGACCTTGGGAAGTCCCTCGCTTTTCCATCCCTCGGCGATGACCAGGTCCATGCCCTCGGGGACGTAGCGTTCGCGCAACTCCTCGAGCCCTACCTCCTGCTCAGTATCCGTAAAGAGAGCTAAGCTTCCCTTCGAGGTGACAATGACCGTCTGCGCTCCCGCCTGCTTGTGTCGCCAGGAATCCTTGCCTTCGGTATCCATGTTGAAGCCGTGACCGGCGTGTTTGATCGTCGCAATTCGATACCCTTCTTTCACGAGCTCACTGATCAGTCGTTCGATCAGAGTCGTCTTGCCGCTATTGGATCGGCCCACGAAGCACAAGATGGGAGCGGTAGGAGCCATTATTATCCCCAACTCCCGAACACCTGGACATCCACGACATCGCCTGGTTTCAGCTTCTCCACCTCGACCGGAATGTCGATGAGCCCGTTTGCCTTAACCAAGGAGGTAAGAATTCCGGATCCCTGCGGTCCTGTCGTCCGCACCATGAGCATTCCGCGTTCCATCCAGAGAATGCCGCGCAAGAAATGGCGTCGGTCCGGCCGTTTCGAAAACCGTTCTTGCAAGACGGCCTGCACCACGGGTCGGGTCAGCACTTCATGGCCGCACATTTTAAGCATGGCGGGACGCACCAACTGCTCGAAGGTCACCATCGACGAGACCGGGTTACCGGGGAGGCCGAAAGCAAGCGTTTTTCCGATTTTCCCGAAGGCTACCGGCTGGCCCGGACGAATAGCCAGCTTCCAAAAATTCATGTCGCCACCGAGTTCTTGAAAGACCGGCTTTGTAAAATCATAGTCGCCCATGGAGACGCCCCCGGAGAGCACGAGAATATCGGCGTTCAAGCCTTGGCCGATCTTGGCCTTCAAATCAGCCGGATTGTCCTTGGCGATGCCGAGAAGATGCGGCAAGCCGCCGGCCTCCCGGACCGCTGCGGCGATACCATAGCTGTTGGAATTAATGATCTTCTCATCGGTCAAGCGCTCATCGAGATCCGCCAACTCATCCCCCGTTGAAAGGATCGCGACGCGTGGCCGTTGATGAACAAAGACGAACGGCTTGGCCAAAATCGCCAGCATGCCGACTTCAGCCGGTCTGATGACCTTGCCTTTGGGAATAATACAGTCGCCTTTGCGCACATCCTCGCCCTGCGGCCGGATGTTGGCGCCTTGCAGCTCGGGCTTAAAGACCTTGACCGTCTCAGGAGTGGCTTCGGTGTCCTCAATCTTGAGCACGGTATCGGCGCCTTGGGGGAGGGCAGCGCCGGTCATAATGCGAATCGCCTCCCCTTTGCCGACCTTCTTGCTCGCAAATCGCCCGGCCGGCACATCTTCAATTACTTTCAAGATGGTCGGCGTCGTCACGGCATATTCCTGCTTGATGTCCTCATACCGAACCGCAAAGCCATCCATCGCGGAGTTATCCCAGGGTGGATTGTCGCGATCGGCAATGATGTCCTCGGCCAGCACGCGGCCTAGGGCATCGAGCAAGCTGATCTTTTCAATGCCCAAGACAGGCACGGCGTCCAGGACCACTTTGAGGGCATCTTCTAATCGGGTGAGGTCGCTCATTGTTTGATTGGGGAGAAGCCCTTCTTTTGGGGTGTTAAGAGCGGGCCGGTTCCGCGCTTTCGCACGAACTCTTCGACCTTATTGGCAAGGTTATGATACGCCTGGGCGGTGTCGGTATCGGAACAGAACATGGCGAACGGCTCTCCCGAGTCGCAATGGACGACCACCTCCGGGTCCAAAGGAATACGCCCGAGAAACGGCACCGCCATATCTTTCGCGGCCGCTTCTCCGCCGCCCTTTTTGAAGACCTCGATTTCTTTATGGCAATGCGGACAGGAGAGCCCGCTCATGTTTTCCACGATCCCGATGATGGGGAGTTCGCTGTCTTTGACGAAGTTCACCGATTTTCTCGAGTCGAGCAAGGCGACCTCTTGAGGGGTCGTCACAATGATACACCCGGTTACATCGCCGATAAGATCCATCGTGGTGACCGATTCGTTGCCGGTCCCCGGCGGGAGGTCCACGAGAAGGTAGTCCAGCTCCTGCCATTCAACCCCCCCGATGAGTTGGTTGATGAACTCATATTTATACGCGTCCCGCCAGACGATGGGATCATCGGAATTCTGTAGGAGAAACGCCATAGAGGCGACTTTTATGTTGTAGGCCTGGAAGGGAATGATGCCGCCGCCGGCACTGATCTTGAGCTTTTGGCCTTCTCCGCCGACCATTTTGGGGATGTTCGGACCATGGATGTCCATGTCTACCACCCCAACCTCTTTGCCGAGGAGCGCGAGGCTCACGGCGAGATTCGTGGTCACCGTACTCTTACCAACGCCGCCCTTGTTGCTCATGATGAGA
>DASXSU010000121.1:0-10528 GCA_036505795.1 Nitrospirales bacterium | reverse complement strand
GAAAGAAAATAGATGCCGATGGGGTCTTCCTGGGGTCTCTCCCCTTCAGCCCGCTTGACGCCTAAGGCGGTTCCTTCGCAACATGCAGGTTGCACGGCGGCACCGTAAGCGTCCGCTGCGAGCGTCAGTACGGCAAGCAGTACGCCTGTTCCCATGAGAAGATCTCTTTGCAAGTATTCGATTTTCACCGTGGTTCCTCCCGGATATCATTATAATAGCCTGCCGGCCGGCATTTCAGTACCTAGTCGTTGCGTCTGCCGGTCAACCCACCGTCGTGCTCATCAGATAGGTTTCGAGGTCCTTTCGCTGTTGGTCCTGGATGCGCTGCCACCGTTCCATCTCGCTCTGCAGCTTTTCAATCCGGCTTTCCTGATCGTTCAGCTTGCCGAGCAAGCGAGTATAATACTGACTATTCTGCACAACCGTGTTCATATTGTCTCGGATTCGTTTTTGCTCCTGGGAAATCTCCGACAATTCCTTTTGCTTCTGCTGGATCTGCCGCTGGCTGTACAGCAGCGCGCTTTTTAGTCCCATCGTCTTGATCAGGGCCTCACGCACGGCGGCCGGGATCTCCCCGCTTCGACTATAGGCCTCGAGTTGGCCGAGATCGGCCGGAAGGACCGCAATGGTTTCGCCTTGCACGGTCTCTTCATTCACAGTCAGCGTGCGGCTTTTTCCGGCCGGAATTGAATCCCGGAAACGGTACAGGGATTCCGTCGTTTCCACCGGTTTCGGGCTATCGACCAGCTTCCAGCCGCTTTGAAAAGCATGTTCAACGATCACATTCTTCGTCTGTTGGGATTTGTTCTCAAGAAAATATTCCTGCGTGACGGCCTGCTTGCGCGTGAGCTGCAACACGCCTTTCACCAGGCGACCGGTCTGAATGGCGCTGTGCTGCCGGCGGTTCGCGGCGTTTACGCGGAGTTCCAAGTCGATCCCATAGCTGATCAACCGCTCTTGGCCGGGAGGAAGATTGTCAATTTGCGCGTCTCCCGCATAGCTATGGTCGTCCATCACCGTGATCGGGCCTTGTAAGAGGTGCTTGCCGGTCATGTTCTTGATCAGCGCGCCATACAGAGGGTTCTTAGGCAACACGCTCTGATTGTAGATGCTCACCCGGTCCGCCTCGATCTCGTCGGTGACGATCGGCAACATCGCGGACCGTTGCCGGGGAAGTGAGACATTCGCAATCGTGTATTGGAACAGCTCGCCCATCTTGCCCGCTGAGGCGACGGATGCAATTCCCGCGGCCGCATCGATACCCCGCAAGGGCGGATTTCCGGCGACCGATTCCTCCTGGGAGGCCTCGAGCCGGCCTAGAATTTTTGCTGCGGAGCTTGGCGCCCTTCTGAGAGCCTCGATCTTGCGTTGTTTCTCTTTATTTTCGGCAAACTGTTCGGCCGGCTGATCCTTATCCAGACCGGCATCATAGGTCTGCGGACGCAGGCTTGCAAACAGCTCAGGTTGCACCACCGGGCGTGGAACATACAGCGGTTGATATAACTCCGCAATGAATGAAATCGGCCGACCGCTGACGAGTGACAGGCTGATATTGTTCCAGTCGCTGTCGGTCTGGTTTTCCAGAATCGCCCATCCCTGCAACTTGGGCTTTTCACCGGCGCGCGGCAGAATCAGCCGATAACTGGTCTTCCAGACGGGTGTCTCCACGACGTATCCTAATCGCACCTGCCGCTCGCCCGCGCCCCGAAAATTAATGGACACCGGTTTTTTGTCCTGATCTCTGGCCTGCGTGACGGCCAATAAGGCCTTGTTCAATTCCTCCTGCAGCTGCACGTCCTCTAATTCGATGTTCTGCACGTCATCCAGCCCAACGGCTCGAATGCTGGCGCCTGAGATCAGATTGAGCACCCACACGTCGATAGGTTGAGCTTTTTCCCCGACCGGTTTTTGCTTTCGTTCGACTCCGAGGATGGTTCCTGCGATCCGTTCGCCCAGCGATGTCACCGTCAATCTCGCGCCGCGAAGTTGAATGAGCAGTTCGGCCAAGGTCGGATTGCCGGTGATGTTGACCTGAAAGCTTCGCAGCGTCTTGGACAAGGGATCTTGGGAGGGATACACCACTGCGCTGACCGTTCCCGCATAATCTTCCAACACCAGGGATTTGAGAATGTCATTGATCTGATTCGTTTTGAACCGCAACTCGGTATTGACATTCCCCGCGATGGTTCCGGCATGCTCAAAATAGCCCACGCCACTACTGAACAGCACGACATGTCGCACCGGGATGTTCGGAACGGCGGGAGGAGGTGAGGTACTCGCCGCAAGGCACTTGGATACGGCGCCGGCAGAGATGATTGCAACCATCACGAAAAAGAGAACAATCCGACGCAGCTGTTTCATAGATGTCCTTTCGGTCAAGGTAAAGTGTGTGACCCTCTTCACCCCCTAACATGCGGTGACCATACCAATCCTTTCACCGCCATATACAAAAATCGACACCTGACCGCACTATGTTGAGATTTTATGTGATTCGAGCCCTCGCAGCGCGATCAACTGGTCGCCATGACCTCGCATCCCTGCGACAACATGGCTGTCTCCGGCTACGACAGAGCCGCGCCTATTCTTGACGTCATTGGAAGAACACCCTAAACTTGACCCTCACCGGTGAGACAGCCTATGCCGTGGTGGTACTGGATCTTGTTGGGCTTAGCGTTGCCGGCGTTGGAACTGCTCGTGCCCAGCGGGTTTTATCTCATGTTTTTCGGACTGGGGGCGCTGTGCGTCGGAACACTGGTCGCACTTGGCCTCACCGAGGCGGTTTGGTTGCAATGGGTCTTGTTTTCAGCCCTTTCGGTCATCGCACTGTTATTTTTTCGTGGGCCCTTGCTTGCCCGCTTCAAATACAAAGAGCGCGCCCAATACCTCGTAGACAGTTTGATCGGAGAGATCGCCATCCCTTTGGAAGACCTGCCCGCCGGCAGCACCGGCAAAGCCGAGCTTCACGGTACGACATGGACCGCGCGCAACGGCGGAGACAGCTCGCTGACCATGGGACAACGGAGCCGCGTGGTCCGCGTTGAGGGCCTGACTCTGTGGATCACAGCTGAATAAAAGGAGCAGCACATGTCGGGTGGAATGATTGCCGCACTGGTCCTGGCGTTTCTGGTCATCATCACGATCGCTAAAACCGCCGTCGTCGTACCACAGCAGAGCGCCTACGTCGTCGAGCGACTTGGCCGCTATTCCTCGACTCTCGGCGCCGGCTTCCATCTGCTTGTCCCGTTTTTGGACGTGATTCGCTACCGGCATTCGCTCAAGGAAGATGCGATGGACATCCCGGAGCAGATTTGCATCACGCGGGATAACGTGCAGGTTTCAGTGGACGGCATTCTGTACCTTAAAGTCCTTAACCCGGAGCGTGCCTCCTACGGTATCTCGGACTACCGCTTCGCGATCACCCAGCTGGCACAAACGACCCTGCGAAGTGAGATTGGGAAAATCGAGCTGGACCGTACATTTGAAATGCGCAGTAATATCAATACGCAGGTCGTGACCGAATTGGACAAGGCCTCGGATCCGTGGGGAGTCAAAGTGCTGCGCTATGAAATCAGAAATATCACGCCACCAAAAGATATCCTGGCGGCCATGGAAAAACAGATGCGGGCCGAACGTGAAAAGCGTGCCGTGATCCTGACCTCCGAAGGCGATCGGGATGCCGCGATCAACGAGGCGGAAGGCCAAAAACAAAGGGTCATTAAAGCCTCCGAGGCGAAGAAGCAGCAGCAAATCAATGAGGCGGAAGGCGCGGCGTCGGCGATTCTCGCCATTGCCGGTGCCACCGCCGAGGGCATTCGCAAGGTGGCGGAGTCCATTCAGGTCCAGGGCGGCTTTGAGGCGGTACAGCTTCGGGTCGCGGAACAGTACATCGGGAAATTCGGAGAACTTGCAAAGGCCAGCAATACGCTTGTCCTACCGGCCAGCGTCTCGGATGTGGGCTCGATGATCGCGCTTGCTATGAACGTGATTGGCCGCAAGCCGGAACCACCGGCCATCACTCGTTAGCGCCGCGTCACTCTACTGTCTAAGACTACAGCTCGTACAACCCGGCCGGTACACTACTTCGTCACGGCGGCGAGAAATCGCTCAATGGCGTACGTGCTGAGTTGGCCGCATGGGCCGCTGAAGTTAATATCACAGGCGTGCGTCGCCCAGGGCATTTCGAGGAGAAACTGCCGCCGCCCATTCGCGGCCAATCGAGCTGTGAGACGTTCGCTTTGCGCAAACGCTACCAACTCGTCCCGTACACCATGGATCAGAAGTGTGGGAGGCGTCGCCGATCCCACAAAGTAAAATGGCGAGGCCGCCAAGTAGGTATTGGGGATGTGATCAGGATCGGATCCCAGATAGGCCTCCAACAGCCCGCGAGAATCAAGCACTGCAGGGTTTGCCGGAAATGTGTAGCTGAAACGCAGATCTGGCGGGGCGTAGAAGGCAATGACGCCGCGGATCGCAGGATCGACTGGGTTATAGCCTGCGAGCATTGCCAACTGTCCGCCGGCCGATCTTCCGAGCAGCACCAGCCGGTTTGCATCGAGCCCTAAGTCAGCCGCGTGGGTTTTCAAATAGTTGATGGCCTGCCTGACGTCCTCGAGGGCGGCAGGAAACTTGTGTTGAGGCGCCAGGCGATAGTTTATCGCCGCAACGAGATAACCCCGGCCTGCAAGATAGCGATTGAGCGTCGCTAATTCCTGGCTATCGTCGCTCTGCCAGCCTCCGCCATGAATGACAAGGACGCCTGGACCTTGCTTCGGGCCGCCGCCGCTTGTGGGCGGTTTATACATATCCAGATTCAGATCCTGGCCTCCCACCTTGCCGTACGCGATAGTGGTAGATTGGATCGCCGGAAGGGTCACGCCCTTGAAGAGGTCGGTGAACACAAGCGGTGTTTTGCCGGTGGAATCATTCGCACTCATTCCGGGCTTTCCGAAGGCTACGTCCAGCTGGGCTGGCAGGTCACGAGCGATTGGTATTGCTCGCAAAGTCGGAGTCATTGTAAGAAATGCGGCAAGAAGGCAGAGCAGCCCCCCGGCCAACCCCGCGACGGAAGGCATGCCACTGCGGGAAAGCCCGAAGCCCCCCAGCATCAAGAGCGCAAATGCGAACAGGGTGAGCCAATGCCCCCATTCCGTCACCCCGAGCGTCACTATCCAAAGTAGATGTGTCGGAGCGGGCACAAACACCAAGGCAGCCGCGGCGGCCAGCACTGCAGCCAGTACCAAACGAAAGATAAGAAAAAATTTGGATGTTAAGAAATCCAACACCACGCCCTTCTCGTAATAACGGATAGAAACCTTCGACAGGCCCGTCGGGGTATGAATCGCCACTCAAAGGAGGAATGGACGCCATGAGATTCAGCGGACGGATCGGCATTGCGCTTGCCATCATGACCGGCTTCATCGCCGGCTGCAGCACGACTGACAGCAAGACGACCGAGACCCCTGCTCAGAAGAGCACACAACAGGGATCGCTCTACCAGCGGTTGGGAGAGAAACCGGCGATCACGGCCGTGGTCGACGATTTTGTGGCGCGGGTGGCGGCTGATAGCCGCATTAACGGCCGATTTGCCAATACCAACATTCCCCAATTTAAAAAGAAACTGGTTGATCAGATCTGTCAAGCCTCCGGAGGCCCGTGCACTTACACCGGACGGGATATGAAGTCTGCACACGCGGGCATGAGAATCTCGAATGCGGACTTTGATGCGTTGGTCGGAGATTTGGTCGCGACCTTAAATAAGTTTAAAGTCCCTGAACGTGAAAAAAATGAGCTGCTCTCCGTGCTGGGACCCATGCGGAAGGACATTGTCGAAAAACCCTAGCCCACCGGCATACATCGGACAAGGGGCAGCGCGTCGCTGCCCCTTCACACCCCAACCATCGGATTTTAGCCATGGACTTCCTGTCCATTCAGTGCCTCCTGAGGCTCGCTATGAGTCACATCCCCGGAGTCCGGGAGAACCAACTGATCCGGTTCCCCTAGGTCCTTGAGGTCTCGAAGCGCAGGAAGGTCTGACAGATCCTTGAGCCCAAAGGCTTGTAGAAATTGCTTGCTGGTGCCGTACATAATCGGTCGGCCGGGAATGTCCTTGCGCCCTATGATGCGAAGCAACCGGCGATCGAGCAGTGTCCTCAGAACGCCGGCGGTATCGACGCCGCGAATCTGTTCGATCTCCGCCCTGACCAGCGGTTGCTTATAGGCAATGATCGCAAGCGTCTCCATCGCGCTTCGCGACAACTTTGCCCCGGTCTTCGCTTTCTCCAGTCGCTTGATCCACGCGGCGCATTCCACGCGCGTGACGATTTGATAGCCGCCAGCGACTTCAACAATCTGAAGACCCCGGCCATCGACAGCATAGTCCTCCTGCAATGCTTTGACTGCCTCCTGGACTTCCGCCCGCGAGGCTCCTTCAATGACAAGCACCAGCCGGTCGGTTGTCAAAGGTTCTCCTGATACGAAAAGGAGCGCCTCGACAATGCCTTTTATTCCGTTCGCGCCGGCAATGAGCGGCGCGGTCATCGGTTCGGCTTCCCCAGCGTCCTCGTGGCTGCGAGCAGATAGACTCTCGTGGTCCGCAATCGCGGCGCTGCCCGTTTCGGTATTCATAGCAAACCCTCTCCTGGTTGCACGGCATCCATCAGGTCAGGCAAAAAGCCCCGAGATACAAGGATGGCCCCGAACGCTTCCGGTTGAAAGACTCGTACCAGGTGCAGGCGTATCAGTTCCAACAATGCCAAGAACGTGACGATCAACACGAGCCGCCCCTCGGCCGGCATGAATAAACTGTCGAACGGCACTGCCGCCGATTCCTCGAGCCTCTCCAGAATATAGTTCATGCGGTCCTTGACCGTCAGATGATCGGCGGTCACCTCCAATAAGGCGTTGGATGGTGTCCGTCGAATGACCTCTTGCAGCGCACCCATCAAATCAAACAGCGTGAGCTCAAGAGGCGTCTCCTCGACCTCCTTCGGCGTCGACGTCGCGGGAGGAGCGCGATGATAGACCTCTCTCCAGAGCCGCTCCCTATCCTGTAAATCGTGGGCCGCCTCTTTGAACTGCTTGTACTGCAGTAACTGGCGCACGAGATCCGCCCGAGGATCCTGCTCTAGCTCTTTCTCATCCTCAGCCTCAATCGGCAACAACATCTTCGATTTAATAAGAATCAAGGTCGCCGCCAGCACGAGGAATTCGCCAGCCACTTCCAAGTTCAATGACTTCATCAAGCTGATGTGCTCCAGATACTGTTTCGTGATAAGCGCCATCGGGATGTCATAAATATTGATCTCATTTCTCTTGATCAGGTGCAGCAACAGGTCGAGCGGGCCTTCAAATTGTTCTAAGCGGATCTGGTAGGACGCCTCGAAGCTATCCAGTCCTGGGTGTATCTGCTCCACCATAGGTCCTCCTGAAAAGCTCAATCCTTCGCTATCTACCAGGTTTAGGGGATGAAGGCAAGAATTATTCAATATATAGGGGTCCGTCCCTGGTTCAGCAATATATACCTGAGTCGGCATGGCCTGCTACTTATCAGGTGTTTTTCGCAGCTTCAGGATGCCTTCGCGGATAAGTCTTTCAATCTCTGTGCCGACCAGGGTCTTGGCTACCTCTGCTCTCGTCTTTCCATGTATTCCTATCGCGGCCAGCTTATCGAGATATGACGCGATCTCAGCCGACGGGCGTATGAGAATTTCAGTGGTGTCGTGCTTATTGGGCCGTCTCGGCATAAGGCACTATACAATAGATAGCATCTTTTTGATAGCTATTTAGTAAGCACCTGGCTTCGGTTACTCGGCACAAATTTCTCACTCTGCCTGAGTCAAGTAGATTGTCATCCCTTTCGGAGGATCAGAATGAAGGCCACGAAAAAGATCACCAGGCTGCCCGCGACAATCGCCAAAAAAACCGGATTGTCGAACCCCACTGAGGACCGGGGTGTCGCGAATGTTGTCCGTGTGAAGTTTGGCTCCTGACGATAGGTCACCTTTGAGAAATCGTCCTTACCTTGGAAGGCGGCGTCCGAAAAACTGACTTCTCCCCGGAACACCGCGCGGCGAAAATAGGTGTCGGCGCCGAACACGGTGTTCATAAAAAACACCGCCTTGTCAAACACCGCCTCGGAAAAGTCGGAGATGCCGTCAAACCGGCTCCCGGAAAAGCCGGTACCCATCTTGAAGTACGCTCGCGAGAAACCGGATTCTTTTTGAAAGCGAACGGAGAGGAAGTTGGTCAGGCCGTTGAATCCGGCGCGAAGGAACGTGACCGGCGCTTCGAAAACCGCCTGATAAAAACGGGTATTGCCCGCAAAGGCGGTCTTCTCAAACGTCGCAGGCATGGTAAAGATGGAGGCGAGAAACAGCGCATCTCCCAAGTACACGGCATTCGAGCTATCGACCGTCTCTAAAAAGACCGTGCGCGATAGGTCCACTTCTTTTGTAAAGGTCGTCCCTTTGAATGAGACAGGACCCCGGATGATCAGCATGTCTCCCAGCACGCGATGCTCGATCATATCGGGCTTGAGTTGCGTGTCAATGATCCCGTCCACCATTGAGTTCTCGATAATAAAGGGCCCTTGTATAATTCTCACTTCCGTCACCGCCGCTTGGCGCAGCCGTGCCAGCGCCGACTCCGGCAGTACGACCGACGCCAACGGCACTGACTTGAGCCCGGTGAGCAGGAGATCGCCGCTGATCACCGCATTCTTGACTGACACTCCTTTCCCGGCGCGCAAGGCGCCGAGAACTTCTCCGGCATCGATCGCCCGAGTCGCACGATCGAGTTTCGAGCAGTCGGCCGTAACATGGCGCATAAAGACGGCGGATTCCCCTGCCGGTTCCCGTTCGACAGCGCACTCGGCCAAAGCAAGCGAACTGAGGGCCAGAAACCAGAACCCGGCAAAGAGAATCATCACGGGTGTGCGAGGCGCGGACATCTTAAAAAGGTAATCGATACCGACGAAGAAAAGCGGCCGGATCCTGGTCTGACGGACGTGAGCCAACGTAGGAGTCTAATAACTCACGCGATCTGTGTATGGATAAACAATCGAGTGACCATAGCGGTGTTTGCGGGAGGAATCAATCCCTTTAAAAGCAGGAAACTTGAAAAACCGGGGTGAGTTTAGCGACTGGGCGTGACGATAATTTCAACGCGCCGATTGTGCGCTCGCGCATCTTCATTAATGTTAGCCTGAAGCGGGCGGCTATCGGCCAAGCCCATCGCAGAGAGTCGCCAGGCCTTGACGCCATCTAGTTCTCTGAGCGAGTTCACGACACCCATAGCTCGGGCAAAGGATAGTTCAAAGTTTGATCCGAACCGGGGCGGCGGCGTCGCCCGAATGGGAACGTTATCGGTATGACCCTCCACGCGAACATACGTGCCCGGGCTGTTGCGCAAGGCTTGGGCGATTTGTTTTAACACCTTTAAGCCCTGAGATTTGATCGCGGCGGAGCCGGAATCGTAGAGTATCCGCTCCTCAAGCACGACACTCACGGAATTGTGGTCTCCCTTGACGGAGCCGTTGCCCTGGGCAATCTCATCTTTTAAGCTTCTCTCCAGGTCGTGGAGCGCCTTTCGCATCTCCTCGTCCTTAGCGTTCAAGGTTGCTTTTGCCGTGTCGAGTTGTTTGTCGAGACTCGCCTTCTGCTCGTCTCTGACCCGCAGTTCGGCTTGTTGCGATTCCAACCGGCGAGTCAGGAGATCGGCCTTCTCCTTGAAACTGAGCTCTCCGCTGTTTACGGGTTTGCTGCTGTCTACGACGTCCACCTCTGCAAGGACCTTCTGCGCCTGGACCAGGTCAGCCTGCGTCTTTGCCAACTCATTTTTGGCCGCCAGACTGCGGGCTTCTGCCTTCTCGTACGCTTCGCGGAGCGCCTCGTAGTAATCTAAGGAGACGCAGCTCACCAGCGTCGGGAGTAGGCAGACCGCTAGCAACCATCGAGATGACATCTATGTCCTACTTTCGGTAAATTACTTCTCAATAGTAGGGTATTAAACCTATTAAATCAAGTTTTGATAGGCTCGCACGCAGAGTTTGCCAACTCGAATAAGAGCTTGTAGACTACGGCTCGCACACCGTATTTATCCGGCGTTTTAAATACACGCACGCTGATCGGAGCAGACTAATGGTCTTGGCATTCATTTCAGATCCCTTGGATGAAGAGCATGCGAGCGGGCATTTTTTTCATGTCTGCCGAGGAGTGGTTCAGAAAGAAGAGGTGCTTCCCCCAGCGGACGGGGAACCAATCGCGTGCACGGGCTGCGGGGTGGAGCTGGAGTTAGAAGACTTCAAAGAGGCTCATCGCAAAGGGGCCGTCTAAGCACGCGTTCACAATTTCACCCGCCCGCCCCAGGCCGGCCAAGACCGGCCCCTTCCCGAAGTCACCCGCCCGCCCTGCGTCCGCCATTGCACCCGCCCAGCCCCAAGCCTTATTTCACCCGCCCCGTCCCCTGCCCACCACGATGGGCAGTTCACCCGTGGGCAGGCTCTTCTCCCGTAGGACGGCCGCTTTCCCCC
>DASXSU010000120.1:0-4498 GCA_036505795.1 Nitrospirales bacterium | reverse complement strand
GAGCGAGACTGGCTTTTTAGTACCGAGGGGCAGCGTCAGCGATCTGGCACGGAAAATCGCTCTCCTTATCACCGACGAGGGCCTCCGGCAACGCATGGGAGAGCTTGGGCGGCAGCATGTGTGTCGCCGGTTCAGCACCTCAGCGCTTGTCGATCGGCACGAGCGCTTTTATCTTTCGGCGCTCGCCGCCGGCCCGCGCACGCGCAGGCTTGGGTCTCAAGCGACCAGTTCGGCTCGGCGAGCGTCCTGACGGTAAAGCTGGAAAGATTGCTTTAGTAACAAGGGCCGTCGGAACACTGACGGATCTAAGGGCTAACGCCAGGGCGACCCTGAACCGGCCATCTACAGGCCTCACAAGGAGGTGCGAAATGCCAGATTTGAATACACCACTTCATTTGGACATGTGGCGAGAGCACAGGCACCAAAACACGATGTCGCATCGTGCCCGTAGGGCCATCCGTCAATTTGTGTCCCGAGGCCTTTACGGCCTGGAATGGGGCGATCCCGAAGTTGTCGAGCCGCTCCGATTCATTCGAAATCGGTATGTCCTTCCCTACGTCAGGCCGGAAGAGGTGGCCGTAGAAATTGGCCCGGGGGGGGGACGCTGGACCAGGTACCTGCTGGGCTTTCGTACGCTTTACGTCGTTGACTATCATCCTGAGCTGCTCGCGGAGCTCAGGAGGACCTTTGACAAACCGAATATGAGGTTTATAAGAAACGGGGGATGCGATTTTCCTGGTATTCAAGGGGAATCGGTCGATTTTGTATTCACCTTTGGTTGCTTTGTCCATCTGGATGTACACCTGATCGCTGCCTATCTCGAGAACATCCGGCGCATTCTAAGGCCTGGCGGTAATGCAGTGGTGCATTACTCGGACAAGTCCAAGGTTATGGCTCAACTGAATCCCGACTTCTCTGCCAACACACCTGAACGGATGAGACAAATGGTGTCGCAGTCAGGGTTTCAGGTGTTAGAAGAGGATTTGACCACGATGTGGCACAGCAGCCTCATTCGTTTCACCCGCTGAGATATGCCGAAACGGACTACTTCAGCCAAGCGTTTCTCACGGCTTATCTAGCACCATTAGGTTGCCGCGTCTTCTACAGCTCGCTAACACCCTCTTACATCGCTGACTGATTCCCTAAACCATGGTCGACGTAAATTTAAAACCTACGCGACGCTCCACAGCGAGGCTACTTGCTTCCGGATCAGCCTTACGGGCGGCCAACCTAGCTGCCCAAATTGTGGTGGCGTTCTTTCTGACGCCGTTTGTGATTCACTGCCTGGGCGACCGCATGTATGGTTTGTGGGCGCTTGTGGGGACGTTTATCGGCTACTACGGTCTATTGGATCTTGGGTTGGGCAACGCTGTCAGTCGATACATCGCGCGAGCGCTCGGCAAAGGTGAACGGGAGGAATGCGGGAGAGTGTTCAGCGCGGCCCTGCAACTGTACGTAACCCTCGGAGCCGTAGTGACAGCAGTGACTGTGGTACTGGCATTTCTGTCCCCCCTTTTCGCCCAGAGCCCGCAGGATGCAGCGCTCTTCTGGAAGGTAATTTTGATTCTGGGCTTCAGCGTTGCCCTCAGCTTTCCTGTAAATGTGTATGGCGGATTGCTAAGTGCCGAGCTTCGTATGGATTCGGTGGCGCTGACAGAGATCCTTACTCTGTTGCTACGGACGGGATTAGTGGTGGCTGTCTTGATGGGAGGCGGCAAGATCCTGGCGCTCGCCTGGGTCAGTTTCCTGTCCGGTGTCCCCAGGATGGCTGCATATGTCGCGCTGTCCCGGAGGCAATGCCCATGGCTTCGCTTCTGCGTCCAACCGTGGTTCGGACAATGGACGAAGACCCTGCTTTTCTACGGCGCCTTTGCATTGGTCGCTCAAGTATCGGACCAACTGCGATTTAACGCCGATGCTCTGGTCATCACGGCTTTCGTGGGCCTCGCGGCTGTCACACACTTCCGCATCGCTGCGCTCATGGTGAGCTGTTTCATGAATCTAATGATAGGGCTTGTGGGCACTATTCAGCCGTGGTTCAGCCGCATGGATGGCGTCGGCGATTACAGGGCCATCAAGACAAGGTTCCTTTTTGCGATAAAACTCTCAATGTGCGTTGCCGGCTTCGTCGGCTTCGGCTTCGTTTTTTGGGGCAAGCCTTTCATCCAACGCTGGATGGGACCGTTTTACCTGGATGCGTACCCATGCCTCGTTGTTCTGACGCTCGGGTACATCGCGGCGCTTGGTCAGAGCCCCTCCACAATTCTGTTGTACGCGATATCGAAACATAAGTTTTTCGCGCTCATGAATTTGGCGGAGGGAATTGCGAACTTGGTGCTGAGTGTGTGGCTCGTCAAGCCGCTGGGCATTTTCGGCGTCGCTCTGGGAACTTTCATTCCCATGCTGCTGACTAAACTCATCGTGCAGCCACTGTATGTTTGCCGCGTTTCCTTTGTTCCCTATGGCGAGTACATGCGCGAAATTGCAAGATCACTGGTAGTGATCGGCGTCGCGCTTTTGGTCCCCGGCCTTATCTCAGCCCGCTTCGCGGCGGCCAACTACTACAGCCTGATGGCGGTTGCATTGAGCTCTCTCGTTTGTTACCTGCCGGTCATTTGGTTTCTCCACCTCACCAAGCAGGAACGGGCGATTGTTGGAGGTGCTGTCCTCCCGAGCCGGGCGGTGCGAGGACATCATCCGGTGTTGTCAGCAGGAGAGGCCAGCTGATAGGCGCGATGATATTCCGCGCGATCAGAAAAATGATTGGCGGATTCAGGAGGAGGCGCCAGGCATGAAGCCCCCCTACGCGGTGCAGCGTGTCTTAGATCACCATCCAGACCTAAAGACTGAATACGTCATGCGACGGCTCAAGCAATCGAGCTTTGTCAGCGTGGACAAGCGATATATGTACTTCGAGGTTCCGAAGGCTGCCTGCACTCAGATGAAAGAGCTGCTGAGGACTCTCGAAGGCGCGCCTCCGATCAAGGTGTTCGCTGGTGACGCCTGGGAAACCCGACGGGATATGTTCATCCATTCTCGTTCGAACGTGCCGCTGCCGTCTCTGGTTGAGCTGGACGACAAGACGCAAAGGGAAGTTCTTGAGGCTCCCGACTTTCTTCGTATGACAGTCATCCGCAATCCTTATACCCGCCTCGCTTCGGCTTGGAGGAATAAAATCCTGCTATGCGAGCCAGCAGGCCGGGATATCTACGTGCGCATCAAGGGCCGTCTGCCGGATCTTCGGAACAAATCCCTGGTCTCGTTCGGTGAATTTGTAGAATACCTCGCAGACGAGTGCGACCTGAGGACCTGCGACTGTCATTGGAGGCGTCAAGCTGATCACACTTTCTTTCCGGCACTGAATTTTTCCTTGATTGCGAGGGTAGAGCGATTTGGGGAAGGGCTGCGGTTCTTCCAACATCATCTCGGTCTTTCACAGCTCCCTATCGCCGATGGAAGAAATATATCGACAGTCGGTGCCGCTCCTTACACCGCTGAGATTGCTGACAAGGTGTACTCGTTATACAGGCCCGACTTTGATCTTCTTGGATACGACCGCAATAGCTGGTTGGCAAGCCCGGTTAATGGTCGTGCCCAGTCAAAAACCGCTGGTGTTCCCGAACAGATATTTAACGATGAAATAATCGAGCGGAACCTTGTCATATATAACCTTCATGAAGAGCGGGCACGTCTGCAGGTTCAATTGCGGCACGTATCCCAGCTTGACGTCCTTTTTGCGATAGTCAATAGGGTGTCTGCTGCCCGGACAGCGTCCCGGAGGCTCGCGCGCGGCGTAAGAGGGTGGGCACGGCGGAAGTTCGGTCCGCGACGGACTGTCAGTGGCGCTGCTTGATGCCCTTTGTGGCGATCGCGATCGAAAAGCGGCACAATCCGGAACCCCTCGGGTGCCCATAGTTCTTGAAGCAACACTTAAGCAATTACCCGCGGACTTTCCTCGCCCTTGTTTCTACGTTTAAAGAAATTGTAATTAACCGCTCGAGGCCACAGTGGATCGGACAGGAACCAATTCAGTCTCGACAGCGCAGGCCAGCGCCTTTGCTGGGGGCTCAGCCGTGAAGAGGAAAGTGCACGAGTCCATCTTCAGGCTTGCCGAGTGGCTGGAGAGAAACGAGTATCGCGGCTACGACACTTTCGACGGCCTCAACGCCCGCTTCTTGCGCCCGCTCACTCTGAATAGACCATTGTTGCGAACGGTGCTCCAGCAAGGAGTTCGCCGGTTTCCGATCAACCTGCGGCCGCTGCTGAGAATCGCCCCGAGCCGTTCGACAAAGGGTATGGGCTTTCTGGCCAGAGGCTTCCTGCGTCTTCATGACGCCACCGGTGATTCCATCTGGTGGCAGAAGGCCGAACATGCGCTTGAATGGTTGATGGAAAATAGGTCACCCGGCTACAGCGGCGCGTGCTGGGGGAACCATTTTGACTACCAGGCGCGGGGCGATTTTTATCTGCCGAAGGGTGTGCCCACCGTGGTGTGGAC
>DASXSU010000119.1:0-3703 GCA_036505795.1 Nitrospirales bacterium | reverse complement strand
GAACGGATTGCTCACCCCTCCGGAAAAATGCAGCAGGAAGGTCAGGAGGAACAGATCGGCTGCCAGTTGAAGCATCAGGGAGCGTTCAGCAGCATCCGGCGACGCCATGCCGGTCTTTCGCGCAGCCCGGAAGAGATGCAGGCTGTAAAGAAGGTTGAACGCAACGAACAGTCCCGCAATCCCATACACGGGTACGGGGTTCAGGGTCGCACCCATACTTTGCACAAGGATGATTGTGCCCATGAAGACGGCTGCGGCACAGAAGTATCGCAGGTAGATGACTCGCCAGGCATGCGACGGCAATTCGGTTCGGATAAGTGCCGGCAGGTCCCCCGCCATCATAGAGAAATTTTAGACCAGAGCCCGGGGAGAAGCAACGCGCCGGCAAGGGGCAAAGAAGCCGACGAGCGCGAATGACGTCCTATCTTACATCACGGAGTGGGAAGACTCTTCAGAAGTTGCTCGGCCGCAGGCCGATACTTCTCAATCCAAGCACGTGATGACGAGGAATCATGCATTGCAAGGATTGCTTCCGCATGGGTGCGGGCCTGGGCCGGGCGGCCTGTCTCCTTGTAGAACTGCGCAAGATCCAGTCGGGCGTCGGCGTAACTCGGATCCGACTCTACGGAGCGCAGCAGGTAACCCTCAACCTGCTCACGTTTGCCGGTGAGCATTAATCGCAACGGTCCAGGAGTCCGATACAACACCATCCCCATCATGTGGTTAGCGCGGGCATGACTGGGCTCCAACGCCAAGGCGCGCTGGAGATGCTTTTCCAGATCCGCCAGGATCGTGGGGGACACTTTCCAAAACGGCAGCAGGTTCACCACTTTGCCACGGTTGGCCGCCAGCAAGAAATGCGCGTCGGCGCTTTTCTCTTGATGTTGTATCGCCTCCTCTGCTGCGTGTTCCCCCTGACGGTACCAGGCCAGCGACTTGTCCTTCTCCTTGACGTCATCTCCCAGGGCGAGACAGATCTCCGCGATTCGTATATAGGGCGCTGCCGCTCCCGGTTGCATGGCCGAGGCCTGCCGGTAAAGAGACAACGCTTCCTCGAGCGACTGGGGAAATTTTTCCTCGTCGTGCCGCAGCCGATCGCCGTGTTCCATTAACTCTTGCATTGTGGGCGCCGGAAGGGGGGATGACGCGGCAATGGCGGCGATCCACATGATAAGCGCAACGGCGGCTTGCAAGGTTACCGTGAGCCACAGATTTCTGGAGACAGCCGGCAGATCGCGACCGAGCACTACTTCTCTCGGGCTTTACAGATGGGGCAGCGGCAGAATTTGTGCCGCAAGATGTCGAAGGAATAAATACCGGTGTCGTGCCCGTCGCTCCATCGGAAACGCAGGCCGTATCGACCGACCGCCTCGATGTCCTTCACGGCGATCAGCATGGGAATGCCGGTCGGCTTGATCCGAAGTTCGCCGGTCCATTCGTCCGTGCAGGCGGCACAAGGACAATGCAGGCGAAGGTACCGGACGGGATAGACACCCTTGTGGCCATCGCTCCATTCGATGCCGAGCACGCCGTTTTCAATCCAGTCCATGTCCTTCGGCTGGATCTCGTCGCTCATCACTTAGAAGCTCTTTCCTGATCGCGTGACTCCCTCACCCAGCGATACAGCCCGTAGGCTGAAGCCAGAACCCCCGTAACGAGCAATGCAAGCCCCGCCTGCATCACAGCGGGTTGTGCTTCTGTCAGCCCATAGGTGCCAAGGATGAATCCGAGCGCGACAAAGATCTTGCCGGTGAACCTCGCAATCGAACCCCCCGGTCCAACAGCCGTTGCCACTGGGCTACTCATGGGATCACTATACCCGACGGCGCAAGCCTTCCGCCACCGACACCCGCGAGGAGCGATACGTTGGCCGCGTCTCCGCAGCGAGTACACTGTATGTTGAGGACATCCGGCGTCCGGCGACGCATTCCACATAGAGTTCGATCACTTCCCGCAGTTCCTGCCGGATGGACGGCCCGGGTTTGAGGCGAGGCAAGAGCGCCGGGTCCATTTTCAGTGCTTGGCGAAAGAATGCCAGGCAAGCCGGCGATACCGCCGGACAGGCCATTGGCTCTCGACGCGCGCAAAGAGTACAAAGCGTTCCACCCCATCTCGGGGAAAAAAACCAGGCCCCTCCGCTCTGCTGAGACTGGCAACTCGTGCACCGATCCAAGCGTGGCAAATACCCCGCGAAGCGGAGGATCTCCACCTCATACAAGGCTGCAGAATGGCTCGGGTCTCTGCTCTCAGCGATGGCGTAAAATCCCTCAAGCAACGCATGGAAGATCTTCGGAACCGCATCACCGTCGGCCGTGACGGCACCGGCAAGGTTGGCAAGCCGCGCCGCGGCCCCAATCTTCTCAAGCGAATCGCGCAGCGTGTAGAACGACTGCCGGATGTCGGCCTGGGAGACCCGATACATCGAGTCTCCGTGCTTTTCAAACAAGTTCAGGTCACAGCACACGAACGGCTCGAGCGCGCTGCCGAAGCGATTCTTCATCCTTCGCGCGCCGCGAGCAACGCCCCTGACCTTGCCGTACTTGAGAGTAAAGAATGTCACGATCCGATCCGCCTCGCCCCACTTGCGGCTTTTGAGGACGATGCCCGGTGTTTTGAGCAGAGGCATGGCTGAGATTATTTCAAGTGCGAGAGAAAGGCGGTGGCCAACCCTAGATAGATCGCGGACCCGGTGATATCGTTGGCGGTTGTGACAAACGGCCCCGCCGCAACGGCCGGGTCAATGCCATACCGTTTCAAAATGACCGGCATGATGGTCGCCATCGTCGTGGATACCATGAGGGCACAAAGCATGGCCGTGCCCACCACCAACCCTAACGTCAGGTTAATATGCATGACGGAGGCCGCGGCCAGGGTAACGAGCCCGCACAACAGGCCGATAATCAGCCCGATGCTGACTTCCCGCAAGAAGACCTTTCGGACATCGGACAGTTCGATCCGACCGGTGGCAAGACCGCGAATCACCAGCGTCGAGGATTGGAGTCCCACATTTCCCCCCATGGCCGCGATCACGGGGAGGAACGTGACCAGCGCCACCACTTCCTGAATGGTGAAGCGGAAGCTCCAGAGGATCAGTCCTGAAACCATGCTCCCGACGAGGTTCGTCAGCAGCCAGGGCACACGCATCTGAACGGCATGCAAAACCGAAGAGGTCATGAACGTGTCCTCCTCCTCGATTTTCGTTCCGGACATCTTCAGCATGTCCTCGGTCGCCTCTTCCCGCATCACGTCCACAATGTCGTCCACGGTAATAATGCCCACCAGCTTGCCGTCCTTCTCCACGACCGGAATCGCGAGCAGGTTGTACCGGGCGACCTGCCTGGCCACCTCTTCCTGATCGGTTTCCGGCGTTACGCTGATGATCTCTTTCGTGATCATGCTGCCGAGGGTCCGGTCGGGAGAGCCCAAGAGCTGACGCAGAGAGAGCACACCGATCAGCTTTTCCTCTTTATCCGTGACGTAGACATAAAACACATTGCCAATATCGGTCGACTGAAGCTTCCGGATCGCTTCCTGCACCGTGGTATTGGCCGGCAGCGCGAAATACTCGCCGGTCATGATCCCGCCTGCCGTCTGCGGCTCGTACTTTAGGAGGTCCTTGACCTCGGCCGATTCTTCCGGCTTCATCAACCGGAGGACTTCCTGCGCACGCTCGTCCGGCAGCGTGGTCAGGACATAGGCCTGA
>DASXSU010000118.1:0-6968 GCA_036505795.1 Nitrospirales bacterium | reverse complement strand
CACCGGCGAGCAGTTCGGACCGACGCGGGCCATTCCGCTCACGAACATCAAGGCCATCAACCCGCCGCCCCTGGTCACGTACAGCGGCGCCTTCAATCTCGGCGGCGTCATCGCCAAGGGCAATTCCGACTCCAAGGCGATCAACAGCTCGCTGATCTATAGCCTGCGGGCAGACCGGCATCGGTTTGGAGTGGAAGGGAAATATAACTACGGCGAGCAATCCGGCAAGCTCAACGTGCGCAATTCGCTGGGGCAACTCACCTATGACGTGTTCATCACCAAGCGGGCCTTTTTCAATCTGTTTGCGTTATTCGAACAGGACACCTTTCAGGATTTAAATCTGCGCAGCAGCTTCGGCGCGGGCCCCGGCTACCAGTTCATTGATACCAAGCGGACCCAGCTCTCCGGCACCCTGGGCATCGCGTATGTGAACCAGGACTGGCGCACCCGGCCCGATGACAGCGGCGCGGCCGGCCGCTGGGGCGTGAATTTCACAACGGCCCTCATCCCGGAGCGGCTCCTCTTTTTCCACCGCCAGGAGGGGTTTTACGATTTCAAAAAGCCGAACGCGTGGCGACTGCGAGCCGACCAGGGCTTGCGCGTGCCGGTGTACAAGCAGTTTGCGATGAATCTGGAGTACGACCTCCGGTACGACAGCAATCCTGCCCCCGGCCGCAAGAGAACCGATCATCTCTATATCGTCGGCGTCAGCTATGTGCTGCCTGGGTCGTGAGCATCTTGAACGCCAGGTTGAGACAATTGCAGCCTGTCTATCTTGTGGTCATGCTTCTATTGCTTGTCGGACAAGCATCCCTTTGTCCGGGAGAAGAAGTTGTTATCCTGGACAGAGCCAAGGCGGCGGCTCTCGAGGAGTGGGACAAACCAGTCCTGTTTGGCAGCGGCAATTGGAAGGTTGTGGATGACTCAGGCGATGAGGTCATAAAGTTACGAACCGAATCTTCCTCGTTCGCTTTAGAGAAAAGCATTCTCGTTGACTTATCAAAGACGCCGTACCTTGAATGGAAATGGAAGGTGACGGTGCTGCCGACGGGAGGGAATTTTATGTCTCCCGAGGCGGATGACCAGGCTGCTCAGTTACTGGTCGTCTTTCCCAAGACATTCTTTGAACGTCGCAAAGTCATCACCTACATCTGGGATCCGACGGCTGCGAAAGGGACGATCGCACCTGGTGCCGGTCCAATTTTTCTGAATGTTAAAGCCATTGTCGTGGAATCAGGATACGGTCAAATTGGAAAATGGTTGACCGAAAAACGTAATGTGGTCGAAGATTTTAGATCAGTATTTGGGTCGACCCCGGAACGTGCTGTCGCCATCCGTATGCAAATCAACAGTCAACATACAAAAACAATTGCTGAAGTGTTCTGGAAAACCATACGATTCGTGTCAAAGTGAGACTGAATTGAGCGCACTGAGTTCAGGTCCTTCCACTGATTACAGAAACCTAGACTCTCAGAACGGATCGATTTCCCGGGCGCAGCGCCCGGGGATTGTTCGACATTAAGGAAGTTCAGGACACGAACTACCTGGTTGTCATCTTGGCGAATTATGTCCTGAAAAAAGAGTAGCAGAGGACCATGAAGATCTCATGAAGCCAAGATGAAGAATCACTCATTCGCCATCTCACTAGACATGATGCCCGGCATAACCTCGCGTATAGAGACCAGGGTGCTACGCAGAAGCCACGCGGAGCATCGAGACGTATACCCTGTTTTCCTATGGCGGGCCTACGAACGGCAGGCGGGAGCGGTCGGCGATTGTGACTATTGAAATTTGGTGAGCCGGCTGGGACTCGAACCCAGGGCCCTCGCCTTAAAAGGGCGATGCTCTACCGACTGAGCTACCGGCTCACCTGAGGAGAAAAGACTCTAACATACAGCTTTCCGGTCGTTCAATGACGAGTCGTCTCGGGCCGCGAGTGCAAGGTAAAAAAATCTTACGCGCTTTGCGCGGCAGGACGACGGCGATGGCGTACCAGCGGATTTCTCAACACGATCGTCTCATCACGGCTGGATCCGGTCGAGACAATATCGATCGGACAATCGGCCAACTCCTCAATACGCGCGAGGTATCGGCGGGCTTCTCGCGGCAATGCGCGATGGGTCTTCACCGCGGTCGTGGAGCCGGACCATCCCGGCCACGATTCGTAGATCGGTTCGGCCGAAGCCAGTGCATTGGTATCCTGCGGTATGTCTGTGACCTTACGGCCGGCAATCTTGTATCCGGTGCAAATCTGTATCTCAGTGCGACCGTCGAGCACGTCCAACTTTGTCACCGCGAGCGACGAGAGGCCGTTGACCCGTACCGCATGTCGGACCATGACCGCGTCATACCAACCACAACGTCGAGCGCGTCCGGTGGTGGCCCCGTATTCGTTGCCCTGTGATTGGAGAGCGGTCCCGACCTCATCCGTCAACTCTGTCGGAAACGGTCCGCTGCCGACGCGCGTCGTATAGGCTTTGGCGATACCCAGTACGGCATCGATCGCCGTCGGGCCGATGCCGGTGCCGGTGCAGGCGCCTCCCGCAGTCGCACTTGACGACGTGACGAACGGATAGGTGCCATGGTCCACGTCGAGGTGGGTGCCTTGCGCGCCTTCCAGCAGCACAGTGTCGCCCTTCGCCACGGCTTTATTCACCAGAAGGCCGGTGTCCACAATCAGTGCGTGAAGCCGTTCGGCATAGCCGAGATACTCCTGGAAGATTTTTTCAGCCTCGAAGCCGGGGCAACGATAGACGGCCTCGAGCATGGCGTTCGTCTCGGCCATGTTGTCGTCGAGCTTCTGTCGAAAGTATTCGGGGTCCAGCAGATCGCCCATGCGGATCCCGATACGCGCCATCTTGTCGACATAGGCCGGTCCGATGCCCCGACCGGTCGTCCCGATCAGCCGGCCGCCTTTCTGGTGTTCGCTCGCCTTGTCGATGGCCTTATGGTACGGCATGATCACGTGCGCCGCCTTGCTGATATACAAATTCTTTTCGGTACGCACGCCCTTCGCGCGCAGTCCGTCCATTTCCACGATCAATGCGGCAGGATCAATGACAACACCGTTGCCGATCACGCAGGTCGTGCCGCGATACAGGATGCCCGAAGGGATCAGGTGGAAGACGTACGTGTCGCCCCCCTTCACCACGGTATGCCCCGCGTTGGAGCCGCCCTGATATCGCACAACCATGTCGGCGTCGCGCGCTAACAGATCGACGATTTTGCCTTTGCCTTCGTCGCCCCACTGGGCGCCGACCACCGCTAATACGGCCATCTCTCGGCCTCTAGACATGAAAAAGAGCCCTGGCGATGAGCAGCCAGAGCTCTATCGGGGAAAGTCTAGGCCGATCGGTTTTTCTTGTCAACACAGACCGGCTACCATCATGTTTTTCCTGGCTTTATTGACTCCCAGGGACCCTGATGTTATGATCACAGATCGGCTGGGGCTGTGGCGCAGTTGGGAGCGCGCCTGACTGGCAGTCAGGAGGTCGCCGGTTCAATCCCGGCCAGCTCCACCAAATCCTTCTCAGCACTTCGATCCGCCCGCCCTGGTCGGTTCACACTGCACGGAAGATGCGTTTCGGCGACCATGAAAAGGCCATTTACCACAGCGACGATCTTCCTCTTGGGCCTCATCGCGCTGCTGCATGTTGTAAGGTTGCTTCTGGGCTGGGAAGTGACATTGAACGGTGTGGTGATCCCGATGTGGGTGAGCGCCATGGGCGCCATCATAGCAGCGGTCCTCGCGGTGATGATCAAGCGAGAATCGCCTTAGCCTATGACCTTCCAGGAGGTATGTGTATGCGAATAAAAATGGCGGTGCTGCTGCTGTTCATACTGACGGCTTGCGGCAGTACAGGTATTTGGTATCAGAAGGGCAAATCAGAATCAGACATGCAGATCGACCGGTATGAGTGCACCATCGAATTGCGGGACAAGTATGGCATGTACGGCGCGGACAAAAACTCGCCCGCGTATGCAGCGGATCTCAAGGAGTGCATGACAAAGAAAGGCTATGCTCTTGTGGAGTCAGAGAAGAAGTAATGCTTCAGCTAGAATCGGTCAGTAAGCAGTTCGCCACCAAGGTCCTCCTGAAAGATGCGTCCGCGCATCTACGACCCGGCACACGCGTCGGGCTGGTCGGACCCAACGGCGTCGGCAAGACCACGGTGTTGCGTCTGATTCTCGGGGAGCAGGACATCGATGATGGACGAATCCGAAAACGTCCGCGGCTACGGATCGGTTACCTCCCGCAGGATCTTGAAACCATTCCCGGCCAGACCGCGCTGGACGCGACACACCGCGGCAGCTATCCCGAGCATGAGGCCAAACGAATTCTGTCCGGGCTGGGATTCACGGAAGGTGATTTCTCCCGGCCCCTCTCGGCGCTCTCAGGAGGGTTCCGCATGCGCGTGGCGCTGGCCCATTTACTGCTCTCGGCGCCCGATATCCTTTTGTTGGACGAGCCTACCAATCATCTCGACAAGGCCACGCAGCAATGGTTTGAAGACTTTCTGCTGAAGTCCTCCTTCACGATGCTGGTGATCAGCCACGATACCGCCTTCTTGGACCGTATCGCGACACACATCTGGGAAGTCCGGCATCATCGGATCATGGAAAGCGTCGGCAATTATACGAAGTATATCGCCTGGCGGGAAGCCTTTGAAGCTGCGCAGGAGGCGGCCGCGGACCGGCAGGAAAAAGAGATCGGCAGGGTCCAGAAGTTCGTCGACCGGTTCCGTTATCAGGCAACCAAAGCCAGCCAGGTGCAGTCACGTCTCAAGCAATTGGATAAGGTCAAACGCATCGAGCGGACGCGGGATCCGAAGCGGGTGCGCTTTCGGTTTCCTATCCCCTCGCCGTCAGGGCGCCAGGCGCTCGAGCTTAAGGCTGTCGCGAAAGCCTACGGCGAGGTTGTGGTCTATCGCTCGCTGGATTTTTCCGTGGAGCGAGGACAGCGTATCGCGCTGGTCGGCGAAAATGGTGCCGGCAAAAGTACCTTGCTCAAAATCCTAGCCGGAGTTCTGGTTCCGGATTCCGGTACCCGCACCGTCGGCCATGGCGTCACCTTGCATTATTTTGCCCAACACCAGGCCGATATTCTGAATCCGGAGCATACGGTCATCGAGGCGATCGCGGAAGCGGCGCCGCGGGTGGAGATGAATTTCATTCGCGGGTTGGCCGGGGCCTTTCTCTTTGAAGGCGCGAATCAGAAAAAGTTCGTCAAGGTTCTGAGCGGCGGCGAGCGCAATCGCGTGGCGTTGGCCCGGATGCTGGGAGAGCCGGCGAACACCCTCCTGCTGGACGAGCCGACCAATCATCTCGATCCTCCCTCCGTGGACGTCCTCACCGATGCGCTCGTGGATTTTCCCGGCACGCTCGTCTTCATTTCCCATGATCCGGTCTTTCTCATGCGGGTGGCGACTCGGGTGGTCGAGATCGATAATGGCATGGCGCGCGACTATCATGGCGACTATGAGTACTACTTGTGGAAGAAGACACAGGAAATCGACTCGATCAAGGGCGGCCCCGAAGATCAGTTGAAACCCACGGCCCAACCACTCGCCCCCGCCCCCGCACCGCGCGAGAAAGGCGAGAAGGGCCCGGGGGGTCGACGCCGTGATCTGAGCAAAGCCCTGTCGAAAGCAGAGCGGCAGATCTCACGATTGGAAGAAGAGATCGCACAGGCTGACGATCTGATTCGCACGCGCACTGCCGAGTTGGCCGACAGCGAGGTCTACCAGGATCCTGCCCGCTGGGACAGGCTGAATAAGGACCACGAGCAATGCCTCAAGGAGCAGGCGGCCCGAACTTCGCAATGGGCGACGCTCTGCGAGGAGGCGGAAGAGCTCAGGGCGCAGCTCAAGGAATTGGATAGCGAATCCAGCAGCACGAAGGGCTAGGACTGACACTCGCAACTATCTCAGGATTTCTCAGGTTTTTTCTTCGGCCTGTAGTATTTTCTCTTCCCTAATTTATCGGGCAAGTGGATCTGGTCCGTCTGAGCGGATGGATCTTCGTGCACGTATCGATAGCCTTTTCCGTATCCAAGATTTTGCATCAGCGATGTCGGGGCGTTTCGCAGGTGCAGGGGAACCGGCAGGTTGCCGTGCTCCTCCGCATCCGCCGCGGCTTCGATGAGACCTTGATAGGAGGCGTTATCTTTCGGACTGGTCGCGAGGTACGTGACGCCCTGAGCCAAGTTCAAGCGGCATTCCGGGAGTCCGACAAACTCAACAGCCTGCGCCACCGCATTGGCGACCACCAGCGCCAGGGGCTGGGCGTTGCCGACATCCTCGGACGCAAAAATGACCATACGGCGCGCAATGAATCGCGGTGACTCGCCTCCTTCCAACATGCGGGCGAGCCAGTAGAGAGCGCCGTCAGGATCTGAGTCGCGAAGACTCTTGATGAAAGCCGAGATCAAATTGTAATGCTCTTCACCGCCCTTGTCATAACGCAGGCTCTTCTTTTGCAGCGCGCTCGCCAACGACGCTTCATCTAACCGAACCCGTCCGTCCTTCCCGGGCGGTGTATGAAGCACGGCAAACTCCAAGGCGTTGAGGGCCACCCGTGCATCACCATTACCAAACGCGGTCAATTGCCGGAGCGCCTCTTCCGTCAGATCGACGCGAAAGCGGCCCAAGCCCCGCTCGGAATCAGCCAGGGCGCGCTCGACAATCTTCATCAGAGCTGATTCCGAAAGCGAGTGCAGCACAACGACGAGGGAGCGGGACAACAGGGGCGAAATCACTTCGAAAGACGGGTTCTCGGTGGTTGCACCGATGAGGGTGATCGCTCCCGATTCCACATGCGGCAGAAAGGCATCCTGTTGGGCCTTATTGAAGCGATGTATCTCATCGACGAACAGGATCGTCCGGCGCCCGTTGATCCGACGTCGCTGCTCCGCCGCTTGAATCACCTTGCGCAGCTCGGGGAGGCCGCTCGTGACCGCCGAGAACTGT
>DASXSU010000117.1:0-9875 GCA_036505795.1 Nitrospirales bacterium | reverse complement strand
CCCATGCCCTTATAGAAGGTCGCCACCGCCACCACCGGGACCTTGATCTCCGGAAAGATGTCCACGGTCATCTTCTGATAGGAGACCACGCCGAGGAGGACCACGATCACGCAACTCGCGACGACTGCGTAGGGATTCTTAAGGGAGGCGCGAACCATTAACCCTTTATTCTAGGGCAAGCAGGAAAAGTACGCAAATTCGCCGTCATCTCCGCTTAACAAGGCTCGGTCGACGCGAGGAGGCCGTATACAGCGCTGCAAACAAGTCCACGCCTCGCGATTCCAACTCGGCATCCGACAGGTCTGCTAGCAACCAGCCCTTAAGAATCACCTCAATCCCACCCGTCTCTGGTCGGGCGTAGTGTCCGTCCCGAATGTCGGTTTCGTCCATGATCTCCACAATCATCTGTAAACGCCGGCTATAATAATGAGATGCCACCAGTCGTCATAAGAAGGAGGAGCCCCATGAATAGCCGTACAATTCCCATAAGTATTGTGGCACTCGGTATCCTCGCGGGTGGGTCTGTCTATGCCGATACCAAACCCTCCTCGAAACTTGATACCGGTGCAATCGAGAAAGCGATCGGCAAATCGGGAGAACTGAAAGACGAGGTGTACAAAATCTCCATGCCAAGGACCGACCTCAAAGTGATGGTGAAAGACGTTACGCTTAAACCCGGTTTGGCGCTTGGGAGCTGGGTGGCGTTTAAAGATGCCGGCAATGAGGCGGTGGTAGATGGCGATCTTGTCCTGACGGAAGACGAAGTGGCGCCAGTTTTTGACAGGCTGAGGAAGGAAGGGATCGAAGTGACGGCGTTGCATAATCATCTGATCGGTGAGGCTCCCCGCGTGATGTTTCTTCACATCGCCGGCAAGGGCGATGCCGCACGGCTGGCCAGCCATATCAAGGATGCCCTCGCGCTGACGAAAACGCCGCTTGGAGAATCGGCTCGGAAGCCGGGCGAAGTTTCGACAAAGACGGGGTCTGAGGAAGCGGGATTCAATGCCGAGCAAATCCAGCAAGTGCTGGGCCATAAAGGTACGGTGAAAGGCGGTGTGCTGCAAGTTTCCATACCGAGGCCTGAACCCATAAAAATGGAAGGGGTAACCTTGCCGCCCGGCATGGGGATGGCGACCGCACTCAATTTCCAGCAGGCGGGAGAGGGAAAAGTGGCTGCGACCGGCGACTTTGTCATGACCAGAGATGAGGTGAATGCTGTCACAAAGGTGTTGGCCGAGCAAGGCATCATGGTTACGGCCCTTCACAACCATCTGGTTCACGGATCGCCTGATTTGTACTTCATGCACTTCTGGGCTAACGATACGACCGAGAAAGTGGCCAAGGGTCTTCGCGCCGGGCTTGATGCCATGAATGTCAAGCCAGCGACGAACTGAGAGGCAGCAGGAAGTGAGTTGGCGTCTGCTACTCGCCGCCGGTCTTCTTGTGATCCTCCCGTTGCTGGGCGCTTCTGCTGAGGAGGATAGTTCGGTGCGGAACTGGCAGTTCGACAATGTACCAGCCGGGCAGCTTCCGCCTCACTTTGTACTCGGCACATTTTTCGATGGCCGGCCTGCGGGCGACTGGAAAGTGATGAAGACTCCCCAAGCGGTCAGCCTACCCAACGTACTTGCGCAGCTTCGGGAGAAAGGCGCCGAACATACCTACAATGTGGTGCTCATCGACGATGCCCAAGCTGCCAACCTTGATCTCTCAGTGTTCTTTCTCCCAATCTCGGGTAAAGCAGACATGGGTGGGGGGCTTATTTGGCGGGCTCAGGATGACCGCAACTACTATCTGACACGTGCCAACCCTCTGGAACAGAATATCCGGGTCTATCAGGTCGTCAACGGAGTGAGGAAGATGCTGAAAAATCACGATGAGATCATTGACATCAGAAAGTGGCACCGGTTACACGTGGTCAATCAAGGTTGCCGCATCCAAGTCTTCTACGACGACAAGCCGATTTTTGATCTCTGCGATGAGACGTTCAAGCAGGGCCGCATCGGGCTCTGGACCAAGTCCGATGCGGTCACCTACTTCGATGATCTGAGGCTTCAGATCCTGAAGTCTTCGCCTTAAATCTGGATCCATCGTATTTCGCCGTTCAGTACTCTATCGTCACACCTCCCAGCACAAGAAACGGAGCGCCGAGTGTCTTGATCGCACCTGTTTGTGTTGCAATGTATTGCCTATTGGTGAGATTCTCGAGATCCAGGAAGAGCCGCATCCCCGGCCCAATTGTCTTTTTGACCGACGCGTCAAGCACCACAAAATCCGCGATCGGTTGCGTGTTCAGATCATCGGCAAACTGACGCGACAAATAACGGCCCAGCAGGGTCACCTCCGCCCACTGCGGATAGGCGACCGTAAAACCTGTGACCACCTGGTGTCGCGAGACCATCGGGATCTGCCGTCCCTCTCTGGTCTTGTCGCCCTGAAAACTCTTGATGATGGCATCGGTGTAGGTATATCCGGCTTGGAATGAGAGATGATCCGTGGCAAGGAACGTTAACTCCGCCCCGCCCCCCGTCGATCGCGCCCGCCCCACGTTTTCCCGGCGCGCGGCAAAGAGTCCCTCCGAGATAAACACAATCTGATCCTTCACATCATCGTAATGACCGCTGATCCGCAGCCTCATTCGACGTTTCATGAGGTCGGCCTCGATCTTGGCGTCCCCGCCGGTTAATCGTTCCGGACTTAAATTCTCATTTGCAAGAAACCGGAAGCCGGAAAAGGTAAAGCCTCGATACAATTCGTTCAACGTCGGCGCTCGAAATGCCTGATACACCGAGACGGCTGACCTCAGCGTCGGCGTCACTTGATACTGGAAGGCGAGCTTGGGGTTGACGACAGAGGCAGTGCGATCGCGCGGCATGGTCTCGGCCCCGGTTTGCGCCACGACGTGACCGTCAAAGTTTTTCCACCAATCCCATCGGAAGCTCGGGATCACGCTCAGGCGGTCCGTCGGTCGCGCAATCCACTCGCCGAACAGGCCTCCGCCGACCTGTTTGCCCCTTGCCAGGGTATGTCCGATAGACCCACTGCCTGTTGGGAAGATGGCCTCCTCGGACTGTCCGATGATGGCCCGCGCATCAGCGCCGATGACCAGACGGTTGCGGGAATCGAGCGGCATGGTCAATTGGCCGAGGCCGCCGAAATCGTCGTGCGGTATGACTTGGATCGTGTCTCGGACTTCGCTCGTCCTGATCGTCGCCGTGGGTCTGATCCGGGACGTCAGGTTGCGAAACGTCTCCCACTGTGAAAAGAGTTTCGTCTCCCAGTGCCACCCCAGGCGTGTCTCTCCATCCAAGCCGGCGGCCACGCTCCCTATCGTCCGATTCGACAGACTCAACGGCGTGCCGAAAGACCGGTCTTCTCGAAAGAGACCACCGGAGACGGTCAGCTTGGTATCGGGATCAAGATGGACCGTGACGTTCCCGTTGAAATTTTGATGACGGGAGTCGTCATCCTGGTCGACCGGCCCGCGCTGATAGGACGGGACCGTGGTGTATCCATTGCTGTGATACCACCGATAGCCCAGGTTCAATCCCACACGCTCGGTGCCATACCTCGTTGTGATGGATTGGCGGTAGGTATCAAGATTCCCGGCCCCGCTGTCCACTCGAAAACGGGCGCCTCTCTCCGGTTGTTGGGTCAGAATCTGGACGACGCCCCCCATGGCCCATGTGCCGTACAGACTTGAACCCCCGCCAGGCACAACCTCGATCCGCTCAATCGCATCCGGCACCCTTCCCCAATTGATCCAGCCGCCAAAGCCGTCATTTAAGGGCACGCCATCCAAGAGCACCAAGGCCCGCCGGGTTCCCAGTCCCTGGAGACTCAGGAACTGGGCGGTCGGATGGTTGTAGCGGCTGGAAAGATTGCTGGGTTGGACGCCCGGCACATAGCGCAGGAGATCATCCACTTGATCGCCACCCCTAAATGGCGAGGCTAGAATTTGATCACGAGTCAAGATTGTCTGGGCCGACGTGACATCCCCGGGCGCTTGGGGCACTCTGGCTGCCGTCACGACAATCTCTTCCATGAGCTCTTCAGCGCCCAGAGCAACAGGGGGTGAACCGGCAGTCACAGACAACCAGATGTATAACAACGAAAGCCGGAAGAGGACATTCAGCTTTCTGAGAGCCTCGGACCCCACCACGACAGGCTATAGCCTTCGAGTCAGGGCCTGATCATGAGGAAGACGCTGGGCGGGAGGTTTCACGCATGCGACTACCTCTTACGCAAACTGCCTGCTTACTCCTATGCTCCTTTCGTAGGCAGAGTTCCGAGTCTACAATTGTTCAGCTTTCCTCTTGACAAGGGTGGCTTCACGGCGCGAGACTTGACCCCCGCCCCGGAGGAGTTGAGAGTTATGAAAATACATTCGCGCCCACTGTCCCCCTCCTTCCTGATCGTGCTGACCGCCGCGGTCTTGCTATTCGCATTGGACCTCATATTGCCGTTAGGTTGGGTCGTCTGGCTACCGTACATTGGTTTGGTCCTTCTTCCTTTATGGCTCCCGCACCGCGAATCACCCGTGATCCTAGCCGGCGTCAGCACGGGGTTCATCCTCTTAGGACTCCTTTTTGATTATCTCTACTTGCCCGCAGACGCCTCCCTGGCAATGGGTATCTTTAACCGCGCGTTGGGCATCGCGGTGCTCTGGGGAATCGCCGCGTTGGTCCTGAGGCAGCAACGGATCGAAGACGAACGAGAGAATCTCATCCACCAGTTGCAGGATGCCCTCGCCAACATAAAGACGCTCCGGGGCCTTTTGCCCTTTTGCCCATCCTGCAAAAAGATCTGCGAGGGAGACGGCTATTGGAGAGGGATCGAGGCCTACGTCGCCAAGCACTCCATGGCGGAATTCACACCGGGGTTGTGTCCGGAGTGCGAACAGTACTTGTGCACCCAACTCCCTCAGGAGGAATCGGTCGTCCACAGTCAACGTTAGGTCGCTCTTTTTTTCGGTGCTACTCGACTACCACTTGATTAGCGCCGTTCCCCAGGTCAGGCCGCTGCCGATCGTCGCGAGAAGAACCAGATCGCCGCGCTTGATACGTCCCGCCTTGGTGGCGGCATTCAAGGTTAAAGGCAGCGATGACGACGAAGTATTGCCGAACTGCTTGATCACGCTGATATGTCGATCCGCAGGGATCCCCAGCCGCTCCGTGACTTTTTCCAGCAGCCGTCCGTTGGCTTGGTGAAACACAAACCACCGAATATCTGAAATGGCGAGGCTGTGGGCCTTCAGCGTTTCAAGAACCGCCGACTCGAGACGACGAACCGCACGCCGGAACAAGCGCGGACCCTGCATCGTAATGGTGTGTAGGCCCTCCGCCACTGTTTTCTCGCAAGCCGGCCGCCGCGACCCGCCCGCGCGAATGCCGATCAAGTCAGCCAAACTTCCGTCCGAGCCCAACGTCACAGAGCAGATACCGCGATCATCGACAGCCGGCATGAGGATCGCCGCGCCGGCCCCATCCCCGAACAAAATCGCCGTCTCTCCCTCCGTAAAGTTAAGGAATCGGGATTTGACTTCCGCGGCGACGACAAGAATACGGCGGACCTGTCCGCCACCGATCATTTGCGCACCGACCGAGAGGGCGTAGAGAAACCCCGAGCAAGATGCAGCGAGATCAAAGGATACGGCATGCGGTGCGCCAAGCAGACGCTGCACGTGACAGGCCGACGACGGCAGTGGCATGTCCGCAGAGGTCGTGGAGACAATGATCGCGTCCAAGTCCTGCGGCCGTTCACCCGCACAGGCCAATGCCTCCAAGCCGGCGCGCGCCGCCAAATCGGCTGTAGCTTCTCCTGGAGCTGCCCAGCGCCGTTCGAGAATGCCGGTACGGCGCCAAATCGCTTCCGGGGTGATGCCCGTGAGCCGCGCCAGTTCCTGGTTGTCGATTACGCGGTCGGGTACCGCCGCTCCCGTTCCGGTAATCTGCGCGCGCAGCGCCATCCCACTCCTCCGCGGGGAATTATAACCTACTGCGTTTTAAATTTTGCCTTGAGTTTCGCGTCAACTTTTGCTAAAGTCCAGGCCATATGCGAGGTTTCCAGCCTGTCGTTATAACTCTTCTGAGCGCTCTGCTTCTCGCCGGTTGTTCCAGCACTCCCAAAGCGCCCAAGACCGCCGATTCCACGGCTCAAAAGGTTGACGCCGACGAGCAGGTCTTGAAGCAAGATCCGCTGGAGCGCAACTACGATCCGCACGTTATTATGAAGCGCGCGGAATCCTTCTTTGAGAAAGAGGATTACGCCGAAGCTGGGGTTGAATACCAGCATTTTCTTGATCTTCACAAAACACACGTTCTCGCGCCATATGCGCAGTATCGCCTTGCCCTCAGCTATTTCAAGCAGGTCACGGCTCGGGACCGCGATCCGGAACCGGTCCGCAAGGCGCTCGAAGGGATGGAGAAATTATTGAAGGAGTACCCCGGCAGCTCTTATGAGCCTGACGCCCGCACGAGGATCAAGGAATGCCGCGAGCACCTTGCGGCATACGAACTGTACGTGGGCAGACACTATTATCGAGAAGAGGCGTATCTTGCCGCCATCCATCGTTTCGAACGTGTAGTCAGTCAGTATCCCGAGTCGGAGGCATTCTCTCAAGCGGCCTATTTGCTCGCCCTCACGTACACCGACCTGGGCGCAAACGACCGCGCAATTGAATACCTGACGCAACTGCTCCCACAGTATCCCAAAAAGGACAAGGCCATTCAGGACAGTCGGGCCTTATTGGCGAAACTCACCCATCGTCCGGTAAAAGAGATCGTCGCATCGGCCGCACCATCTGATATCAAGCCGTCCATTCCTCCCGATTTGCCGCGAGCTCAAGCCTCTTCTCCGCAACTCCCCGCGCTACTTCCCTCGGCTGAAGTCGGGCTGCCGCCAATGATCACGTGCAGCCTAAACGTGAGTTGTTAGACGTCTCTTTCCTGTCCGTATTAACCTGTTCAAAAATCCCCGTTACCGTTCACGCCATGCTGTCGAGTCAACGGTAGACTCGCGCCTATACCCGTAAGACTCAGGCGGGGTGGCACTCAAGAATCAAGCTGGTCTCGTCAGCCTCGCCAAGGTCGCTTACGTAATCCTGAAGGAGAATGTCCTGCGGGACTGTGCGCGGCCTATGCTAAGCATATGAAAGTTCTGGCTTGGCTTGCCATCGGTATCGTCGTCATTGTGCTAGTTGCCGGCCTGGCTCTGTTTTTTGCTGATGAGCCATTGCGCGCTTTCATTGAGCGCCAGCTCAATACGCATGTTGAAGGCTATTCCTTCACCGTCGGCAAAGCCCATCTGTATCCGAACGTCTCGCTTCTGATCGAAGACCTCGTCATGACTCAAACGAAGCATCCTAATCCGCCCGTTGCGAGTATTCCTAAATGGCACTTTAGCATTCAATGGCGCCACATTTTCTCGGGCGTCCTGGTAAGCGATTATTTGATCGACCATCCCACCTTGCACATTACGTTGCCGCAGGCGAAAAAGGAGGTCCAGGATGAGAAGCCGATCCACAAAAAGGGATGGCGGGATGCCGTCTATTCTTTCTATCCATTCAAGATTAACGAGTTCAAGGTGGTCGACGCGGATCTGACCTATGTCGACCAGGATCCTTCAAAACCACTCCACCTGACGCATTTAAATTTCAAGGTCGGTAATATCCGGAACATCCACTTCCCAAACGACGCGTATCCGTCCGACCTCAGTCTTGACGGGAATATCTTTGGCCCCGGCCGAATTGAGTTGAAAGGCCACGCCAATTTTCTGTCCGAGCCGAGTGCCGGCATCAATGCCGATATGGCCTTACGGCAGGTCGCGCTTGAGCCGCTCCTCCCCGTCACCGGACGGTACAATGTTCAGTTACACGGTGGAATGCTCTCAGCTGAGGGGCATTTGGAATACACGGCAGAGGGCCAGACCGACGCGAATCTGAAGACGCTGACCGTCGACAACGTCCGCCTGGATTATGTCCATGCCGCGGAGACGGCGACCAAAGAAACACAGGTGAAAAAGGAAACGGTGAAAACGGCCAAGAAACTTTCAAATAAGCCGGACACCGTGGTGAAGATTGAAAAGGCGGTCATCAAGAACAGTGAGTTCGGCTTCGTGAATCAGGCGGCCAAGCCGCCGTACCGCGTATTTTGGACGAAAGGCGAGATGCAGCTTAATAATATCAGCAACCAGTTTACAGAAGGTACCGGCATGATGAAGATCAAAGGGAAATTCATGGGTACCGGTGATACGTTGATGAGCGCCACCTTCCGGCCCGAGACGAAATCGCCGGACTTTGATCTGAATATCAAAATCGAAAACACGCAACTGCCCGCGATGAACGACCTCCTGCGGGCGTACGGAAATTTCGATGTGACCGCGGGTGTGTTCTCATTGTATTCGGAATTGAGCGTCAGGAACGGCGCCATCGAGGGGTACATCAAGCCGCTGTTCAGGGACATGAAAGTGTATGATGAGCGGCAGGACAAGGAGAAAAGCGCATTTCATAAACTCTACGAAGGCCTTGTCGGTGGCATCGCGAAGTTACTGGAAAACAGGCCCCGCGAAGAAGTCGCAACCAAAGTGGAGATTTCAGGGAGTCTGGACAATCCGAAAACCAGCACGTGGGAAACCGTCGTCAATCTGATTCAAAACGCCTTTTTTAGGGCCATCCTGCCGGGCTTCGAGCGGCAAGTCGTAGGCTTGAAAGCGGGGGGTCACCAGGGCGCGAAGAGCGAAACGAGCGAACCCGCGGCCTCCTCCTTGGCTTTGAAATAGAAACTCTGATAGGTCTCGAGACCTTTTAGGACATCATAAAATTTCCGGAGAACCTCCGACCGCCGGCGCGCAATCCGGTGTACCACGCGCGGGAAGGTATACAGAAGCCAGGCGATGCGCGCCGCCACCCGAAATTCGGGATAGATGTCCCGAGCAATCCGATCAGCATAGCTGCTGAGATCCGGCGACTCTCCACGCAGATGCTTCGAAATGGTCGCGACCGCCAGCCGCCCGCTCAGCACCGCATAATAGATGCCTTCGCCGAACAGCGGGTCTACCAGATGAGCCGCATCTCCCACAAGCAGGGCCCGACCGGTCGCCAGCCGCTCGTTTTCTGACCTTACCCCCCGATAAATCGGGACCGGGTGGCCCCGGCTCGAGGTGCGCGAAAGACCTGCAAGACTGGGCTCCTCCCCGAGGAAGCGCTCATATCCACTTTTGGCGCGCATCCCGCCCTCTTGAAACTCAGCCACCCCGACGGAGAGATTCTGTTTTTTAGGAAATACCCACGCATATCCGCCCTTTAACACACCTATATCCAATACGATGCTTTGTGGGTCGAAGGCAGCCGCGCTCGGTGGAAGTTGTGCCTCGGCTTCGATGCCGGTCATAAACGGCATCCGTCCGGCGGGAAATAAGCTGCGCCTGACGAGACTATTCGCACCGTCGGCTCCAACCAGGATACGTCCTCGATAGGACCCCCCGCCGGTCGTGACCGAGACGCCTTCCGAATCTTCCGCGATTGTCATCACCCGCTCGTTCTCTCTGACTTTCACGCCGGATGCTCGGGCGCTTCGGACTAGGGCAACGTCAAACCGGTCGCGCATCACCATGTAGGCTATCGGATCGGCAGAAGTCACTTCGAACGGCATGGTCCCCGCGAACTGAAACCGAACGGTATGAATGGTCGCTTCGATGGTGTCGCGGTAACTGCGGTCGAGGAGAGGATCGATACGTGCGGAAAGGCCGCCGCCGCAGACTTTGTACCGCGGTAGCGCTTTCCATTCGAGGCCCAGCACCGACAAGCCGGCCTGCCCGAGTCCTGCGGCGGTCACAGCGCCCGCCGGGCCCATCCCCACCACAATCACGTCATACAT
>DASXSU010000116.1:0-4151 GCA_036505795.1 Nitrospirales bacterium | reverse complement strand
ATAACTGATGTACTTGGCCATGCCCTTCGTCGACGCAATCTTCGTTAACGCCGACGTCAACGTCGTCTTGCCATGGTCCACATGCCCGATGGTTCCCACGTTCACGTGCGGCTTCTTACGCTCGTATTTCGCCTTCGCCATAAGTCCCCCTATTACACTCGTCCTATGCTTAACGTGGAGCCCACGACGCGGATTGAACGCGTGACCTCGTCCTTACCAAGGACGTGCTCTGCCAACTGAGCTACGTGGGCGCCAGAGAAATCTCGCATGCTCTCGGTAGCGCCTGCGGCTGACCCATGGGAAAAGGCCGCGTCCCGGAGCGGCCGGGGCGGGCGGGTGCCATAAGAACGCTCTCGGGCGTTCGGCGTTCCAATTATGGAGCGGGCGACGAGATTTGAACTCGCGACAGCCAGCTTGGAAGGCTGGAGCTCTACCACTGAGCTACGCCCGCCCTCTACCCTTCCCGTTGCCGTTAGCGTATTTCGCCCGCTCCGCACCGCAGAAGCGCTTCGCATCGAGCAAGCGCCGTTTGGTGGGGAGGCAAGGATTCGAACCTTGGAAGCCGATGGCAACAGATTTACAGTCTGCCCCCTTTGTCCACTCGGGTACCTCCCCATAGAAGAACGCTGTATCCCTCCCGAGAAACCGTTCAAGGAATAGTTATAAGGAATAAACCTAATGATGACTCCACCGATCACGAACGACAAGAATCTCGACTCGTGGAGAACAAACGCCCCTCTCACCGTGAGAACACGGCGTCGCTCCCACACCTTGGGCCGAGACGGATTCCGTCAAAATGTTTTGAAGAAGCATATTATAGGGGCGGTGACGGCACCTGTCAAGACAAAGTGAAAAAAATTCAGTGACTTAGGCAGGCGGCGCCGTGCGGTCGATCGTGTACCGCCTCCGGAGATACAAAATCAATACCACCACGAGCAACAATCCCAGCAAGGTCAGGCTGGAGCGGCTCAGAATCTGAGCCAGGATTGGAAGATTGACCGCAAAAATGAAGGACAGAAGAGAAATCGCGGTGACCCACGTCACCGCCCCCAGACAATTGAACAGGAGGAAGCGGGACCACGGCATATTCGTGGTCCCGGCAACCAGGGCACCGATCACCCGCACGCCGGTAATCCATCGCTGAAGAAAGATGGTCTTATCCCCATGCCGTTGAAAAAAAAGCTCAACCTGGCTGAGTCGCTGGGGGGTAATTAGAAAAAATCTGCCGTATTGCGTGATGAATGGCCGCCCCAGCCGACGGCCCAGGTAGAAGCTGATGTTATCGCCCAGAATGCATCCGGCCGTGGCGAGAAGAATGACGTTGGTGAGGACCAAATTCCCATGGTAAGAATAGAAGGAGGCAATGATTAGAATCGTCTCGCCCGGGACCGGGAGGGAAGCGTTCTCGGCCATCACCCCGAGAAACAGGATGATGTAACCGTATTGATCAACATACGGCCTGACCAGTTCGATCAGCGCGAGGAGATGTTCGTGCATGGAGGGTGAGGATTTGACGGTAACATGAGGGATAGATCAAGTCAATTCAAACGCCGAACGTCCGAGAGCACTCATATTGCACCCGCCCGCCCCAGCCGCGCCGGGACGCGGCTTTCTCCCGTGGGTCAGCCGCAGGCGCAACGCCGAGCGCCCGAGAGCGCCCGTATTGCACCCGCCCGCCCCAGCCGATATTTCACCCTCCCGCCCCGGACCTGCCGGGACAGGGTCCGTTCCCGATGGACGCGGCTTTCTCCCGTGGGTCAGCCGCAGGCGCAACGCCGAGCGCCCGAGAGCACTCGGCTGTTGGTGGTCATTACCTTCATGCTGGGACTTCTGCTGCCGCCGCTGACTATCGCCCAAACACCTCTCACGATCCTTCACACCAGTGAACATCATGGAACGCTGCTGCCCCTGGAGGCCGGACCGTATGCGGGGCTTGGAGGCGTCGCACGTCGCGCCACGCTCATCGCCACAGTCAGGAAAGAGGCAAGTAATGTGCTGATGGTAGACAGCGGGGATCTCCTCATTGGTTCCGCTATGTCCGCGGCCTTTCGCGGGGAGGCGGACATCGCCGCGATGAATCTCATGGGATATGACGCGCTCGCATTGGGCAACCATGATTTTGATTTTGGCTTAGAACACCTCATGATCCTCAAACGCCAGGCGAAGTTCCCGTTCCTTTGCACAAATGTGCGCCCCCGCACGTTGGCTGTCTGCCAGCGCTTCGTGATTAAACACCTCGGACCGGTCCGCATCGCTTTAATCGGTCTCATCGGCAAAAGCAATTACCCGGACACCTTCAACCGTGACGCCGTTCGGGATCTGGATTTCCAGAATCCGATCGAGGCCGCCCGGGAGGTGATCATAGAGGTGCGGGAGCAGGCCGAGTTAGTGGTGGCGATCACGCATGAAGAAACGGAGGAGGATCTTGCCTTGGCGCGCGCAGTGCCGGCTATCGATGTCATCATTGGAGGCCACACCGGGGGCTTTGATGGACTGATCGTTCCGAGCGAGGACAAGCCTGCTCCAGGCCGAATTGAGCTTGCCGGCGTTGGCCCTGTCTTTGTGAAAACCCATCGGCAAGGACGGACCCTCGGACGGCTGGATCTCCTGTACCATGATCGAACCATCATGGTCGCCGAAGCGCGTAACCTGCCGGTCGACGCCGGGACCCAGCCGGACCAGTCTGTGTCGCAGTTGATCGAGCACTATGTCCGTCGGCTTCACGAAGAAACCGGTCGCGTGATAGGGCACAGCGCCGCAGATCTTGACGGAGAACGAGAGACGATTCGAACCCGTGAGACGAATCTGGGAAATCTACTGGCGGATCTCGCCCGCCGCGAGACCGGTGCCGAGGTCGCGCTGATCAATGCGGGGGCCGTTCGGAGCAGTCTTGCATCGGGACCGGTAACGTACAGACGACTCATGGAGGTCCTGCCCCTAGATTCAAGCCTGGCGGTGCTTGCGCTCACGGGAGCGCAATTGCGAACCGCGCTGGAACACGGCTTCAGCCGTCTTCCCCAACCCAACGGCCGGTTTCTCCAGATATCCGGGCTTCGGCTGCGTGTTGATCTGGCCAGGGCAACCGGTGCGCGCATCGCTGATATTCAGGTCAACGGCAACGCTCTCGACCCTGCCCGGTATTATTCGGTGGCCGTGACGCGATTCATCGCCGAGGGAGGTGACGGTTACAGCATGTTGCTCAAAGCATCGAACCGTCAGGATTTCGATGTTCCACTTAGGGACCTACTAGCTCAAGCGGTGAAAGAAGGACCGATCATGCCCGGCGGCCAGTCACGGATTCAGACCGAAGTTAAAATTAAGTGATACGTCGCACTTCTCAGAACAAGCTGGCCTGCTGCGGCATGGGCCTTAGAAAAGTCATCCGCGCCGGTCTCTCGGCACTCTCGAGGAAGCCTGCCTTCCGCTTCGAGGCCTGGAACAACTGTTCCAGCATCTCGGCATAGCTGCCCTGGCCCTCATGGCGCTCAAAGAATACGGAGCTGTTCAGCTTTCCTCCCCGCATGTCTTTCAGCCGGTTGGTGATCTTCTTAATGCGATCAGGGTACTGCGCGGAGATCCGCTCCAGAAACACCGGTTCCACGCTACCGGACAGCCTGACAATGCTGTAGAAGGCTTCTTGCGCACCGGCCTGTCGTGCCTGCTCCAAAATGTCCGCCATCTGATCGTCGTTGAGGCCGGGAATCACGGGGGCAATCGACACGCCCGTAAAAATACCGGCCTCTGACAATGAGCGCATCGCCATCAGCCGCCTCGTGATGGACGGCGCTTGGGGCTCAACCTTACGCGCCATGTCGTTGTCGGCAAAGGGCACGCTGAAATAAACCCTCAAAGTCGTCACGTCATTCAGTCTACGCAGCACATCGACGTCCCGCAGAATTAAAACCCCCTTCGTGATGATGGCCACCGGATTGCGAAATTCGGCACACACGTCGAGGCAGGCTCGGGTCAGCCCCCACGCGGCTTCCAGCGGTTGGTAGCAGTCGGTATTGCCGGAAAACACCACCAGATCACCCTGCCAGGACGGTTTCAGAAAGGCCTGTCGCAGCAAGCGCGCGGCCTCGGGTTTCACGATGAGTTTCGATTCGAAGTCCGTTCCGGCTCCGAAGCCAAGATATTCATGGGAAGCGCGC
>DASXSU010000115.1:0-13338 GCA_036505795.1 Nitrospirales bacterium | reverse complement strand
ATAACTGATGTACTTGGCCATGCCCTTCGTCGACGCAATCTTCGTTAACGCCGACGTCAACGTCGTCTTGCCATGGTCCACATGCCCGATGGTTCCCACGTTCACGTGCGGCTTCTTACGCTCGTATTTCGCCTTCGCCATGTGAATTTCTCCACCCACCCAGCCCCAGGCGCGCCGAGACGCGCCCCTTCCCGTTCTAGCCTCCCGCTAACTTTTTCATACGCCACGCCCCGGCTTCAGGGTTGCAGGTCCTATCTACACCCTAGATTCGAGTACGCGCCCTCGCCGCGTCCTCCCACCCCTCACGCCGCCAGCTTCGCCCAAGCATCGGCACTGTGGCTAAGACCAAAAACCGTCGCAGCCGTGAATCGTGTGCGAGGATCTTAAAGTGATGTCGCGATGCGGACGACTGTTGTGGACTGAGCGTCCGCCTTATGATGCGCGCAAGCGGCGCCTATTGGGTTCCTTCCCTTACCGTTACCAACGATAATGAGCAAAGGCTTTGTTGGCCTCAGCCATCCGATGGACGTCTTCTCGTTTTTTGACAGAAGCTCCCGTATTGTTGGCGGCATCCAACAACTCGGCCGCGAGCTTCTCCACCATGCTTTTGCCTGCCCGGGCCTTGGCGTAATCTTGTAGCCATCGAAATGCGAGCGCTACACGTCGCACCGGTCGGATTTCGACGGGCACCTGGTACGAAGCGCCTCCCACGCGGCGGGATTTGACTTCGACAACCGGCTTCACATTTTCCATCGCCGCCCGAAATACCTTGAGGGGATCATCGTTCGTTCGAACGCGGATCGCCTCAAACGCGCCGTAGCAGATGCGTTCGGCCGTACTCTTCTTGCCTTTGCGCATCATCGAGTTCACAAACTTCCCGATCAGTTTGTCATGGAACCGAGGATCCGCCATGGCCTCGCGCGGGGGAATACTGTGTCGACGGGACATCGCTACTTGCTCCTGATCATCATCTTAAGAATATTAGGCTGCGGGAGCCTTCGCCCGCTTCGCTCCGTATTTCGACCGGCCCTGCCGCCGGTTTTGCACCCCGACAGCGTCAAGAGCCCCGCGCACGAGGTGATAGCGAACACCCGGCAAATCCTTCACCCTGCCGCCCCTCACGAGCACGATCGAGTGTTCTTGAAGATTGTGGCCCACTCCGGGAATATACGACGTCACTTCCATGCCATTGGTCAACCGCACGCGCGCGACCTTGCGAAGCGCTGAATTCGGCTTCTTGGGGGTCGTCGTGTACACCCGGATGCAGACCCCTCGCTTCTGCGGTGACCCGGCCAACGCCGGGCTCTTCGTTTTAAACTTGGAGAGCTTCCGGCCTTTTGCTACCAGTTGATTAATGGTCGGCATCTAATTCCGTTCATTCAGTTCTCAGTTACCCCGAAACCGCAGAATCATATAGATTCAACGACGATCTGTCAAGAACAAACAGCCCCACACACCCCTTCGCCGGCTCTCGTGAACTCTCATGCGACAGGAATTTCGTTTGCTAGGACCTCTGCCGGTTCGGTTTCGGATCCCGGCAAAGAATCCGCATCCTTTTTCGTAATCACGAACGTGTCCCGATACTCGGAGAGCCCCGTGCCCGCGGGAATCAACCGGCCGACGATCACGTTTTCTTTGAGTCCCAGTAGATTATCGACCTTCCCGTTGATCGCGGCCTCTGTCAACACGCGCGTGGTTTCCTGGAAGGATGCCGCGGAAATAAAGCTGTCCGTGGTCAGCGCGGCGCGGGTAATGCCTAATAGTACGGGCTTCGCGACGGCCGGGCGACCCCCGGCTGTCGCCACCTTCTCATTCTCGTCCGCGAATACAAATTTGTCGACCTGCGTGCCGGTCAGAAACTCTGTATCACCCGGCTCTTCGACCCGGACTTTGCGCAGCATCTGCCGGACGATGATCTCGATGTGCTTGTCGTTGATCGTGACCCCTTGCAGCCGATAAACTTCCTGGACTTCATCGACCAGATACTTCTGCAGCTCCTTGGGACCCTTGATGTCCAGGATGTCGTGCGGATTGGCCGAACCGTCCATGAGCGGCTCGCCGGCCTTGACCCAATCGCCTTCCTGGACGTTGAGGTGCTTGCCCTTTGGAATCAAGTATTCCTTTGAATCGCCCATATCGTTGCGCACGACGATCTTCCGCATGCCTTTGACATATCCGCCGTACTCGATGGTGCCGTCGATCTCGTTAATGATGGCATGCTCCTTCGGCTTCCTGGCTTCGAACAACTCGGCCACCCGAGGCAGACCACCGGTGATGTCCTTGGTTTTGGTCGTTTCCCGGGGAATCTTCGCGAGGACATCGCCCGCGAACATGACCTGGTTCTTCTCCACAAAGATGTGAGCGCCGACCGGCAGGCTATAGCGTCCCGCCGTTTTTCCTGAATCGTCCTTGATCGATATGCGCGGCCGATACGTCGCGCCCGGATGGTCGATGATCACTTTGCGCGAAAGACCCGTGACTTCGTCGAGCTCTTCCCGCATCGTGACGCCTTCCTGAATGTCACCGAAGGCGATCTTCCCGCCCACCTCCGTCAGAATCAACAGAGAATACGGATCCCATTCCACCAGGCGCTGGCCGACGCTCACCGACTCTCCGTTACGCACCTTGATCTTCGCGCCGTGAACCAAGGGATACTTTTCGCGCTCCCGGCCCGAATCGTCGATCACCGCGATCTTGCCGTTTCGGCTCATGACGACCCAATCGCCTTCTTTATTCTTCACCGCAATTGCGTCGCTGGGCAGGTCCGCATTTTTCTTGGAATCAAAACTCAGATACTGCACGCTGCCGGCATGCTTCGCTTCCAAGGTGGTCTGCTCCACTACTTTGCTCGCCGTGCCGCCGATATGGAAGGTGCGCATCGTGAGCTGCGTGCCCGGCTCGCCGATCGACTGGGCGGCGATGACCCCGACCGGCTCGCCGCGTTCCACCAACTTTCCACGTGCGAGATCGCGCCCATAGCACTTCACACAAACGCCCCGGCGCGACTCACAGGTCAAGACCGAGCGGATTTTCACCCGGTCCAGCCCTGCTTCAACGACCGTGATCACCCGCTCCTCGGTGAATTCTTCATTGATCGCGACGATCAATTCGCCGGTCACCGGATCCCGCACATCATCGGCGGCGATACGGCCCAGGATACGCTCTCCCATTTGCTGGATGATCTCGCCGCCCTCAACCAGGGCTGTGACGTAGATGCCGTCCGTCGTGGAGCAATCCTCCTCGCTGACGATCACGTCCTGGGCGATATCCACGAGCCGCCGGGTCAGGTAGCCTGAGTTGGCGGTCTTGAGCGCGGTATCCGCCAACCCTTTGCGGGCGCCGTGCGTCGAGATAAAGTACTGCAGCACCGTCAAGCCTTCCCGGAAGTTCGCGGTAATGGGCGTTTCGATGATGACGCCGGAGGGTTTGGCCATTAATCCCCGCATGCCCCCCAGCTGCCGGATCTGTTGCGAGCTGCCGCGCGCGCCCGAATCGGCCATCATGAAGATCGGGTTGAAGCCATGCTTGTCGCCGCCTTCGACGCCCAATTCCTTCATCATCTCATTGGCGACCTGCTCGCCGACGTGCGCCCAGATGTCAATGACCTTGTTGTAGCGTTCGCCGTTCGTGATCAAGCCGTCGCCGTACTGCCGCTCGATTTCTGCGACCTCGTGCTGCGCTTTTTTGATGAGTTCACCCTTCTTGGTCGGAATATGCATGTCGTCAATGGAGATCGAGATTCCGGCCCGGGTGGCGTAGAAATATCCAAGGTCCTTGATGCGGTCCAGCATCATGACAGTTTCGGCGTGTCCCGCCTTCCGGTAGCAGGTGTCGATGAGTTTGGTCAGCTCCTTCTTCGTCATGACCAGATTGACCGCGTCGAACGCCACACCCCGCGGCAGCACCTCCCCAAAAATCACGCGCCCGACGGTCGTGAACTGTTTCCAGCGGCCCGGATCTCTCAGCGTATTTTCATTGAGGCCGGTCTCCCGGATCGGCGTGAGCCCGCGCACCTTGACGCGCGCATGCTCGGAGACCTTGCCGGCATCGTACGCCCTGCGCACTTCATCGGGCGAGCTGAAGATCTTCCCTTCGCCAAGCGCCCCCGGCTGATCGCGTGTCAACCAGTAGCATCCCAGCACCATGTCCTGGGACGGCACCGTAATCGGCTTGCCGCTTGCGGGTGACAGGACGTTATTGATCGACATCATTAAGACCCGCGCTTCGATTTGAGCTTCAATGGAAAGCGGCACATGCACGGCCATTTGGTCGCCGTCAAAGTCGGCGTTGAACGCCGCGCACACGAGTGGATGCAACCGAATCGCTTTGCCTTCGACGAGAATCGGATCGAATGCTTGAATGCCCAGGCGATGCAACGTGGGCGCGCGGTTCAGAAGAATCGGATGCTCCTTGATCACCTCGTCCAAGACGTCCCAGACTTCCGGTTTCTCGTTTTCAACCAGCCGCTTTGCGCTTTTAATCGTCGTCGCGGCACCGCGCTCTTCCAATTTATGAAAGATAAACGGCTTGAACAGCTCCAGGGCCATCTTTTTCGGAAGCCCGCACTGGTGCAGCCGAAGCTCCGGACCCACGACAATCACCGTCCGTCCGGAATAATCGACGCGTTTGCCCAGCAAGTTTTGACGAAACCGGCCCTGCTTGCCCTTGAGCATGTCGCTGAGCGATTTCAACGGCCGTTTGTTGGGTCCCCGAATCGCCCGCCCGCGGCGACCATTGTCAAATAGCGCATCCACCGCTTCCTGTAGCATGCGCATTTCGTTCCGGATGATGACGCCCGGCGCCTTCAATTCCATCAAGCGTTTCAGGCGATTGTTCCGGTTGATGACGCGACGGTAAAGGTCGTTCAAATCGGAGGTCGCGAACCGGCCACCGTCCAGCGGCACCAGCGGGCGCAGTTCAGGCGGCAGCACCGGAATGACGTCCATGATCATCCATTCCGGCTTGTTCCCCGACCGCCGGAAGGCTTCAAGAACCTTCATCCGCTTCGTGAATTTCTTCTTTTGCGCCAGGGAGTGCGTATCCTTGACCTTCTTGTGAAGCTCGATCCAGAGCGCCTCGAGGTCGATCTTTCGCAGTAATTCGCGAATCACCTCCGCGCCGATTCCGGCCTTGAAGCCGGACGGCGATTCCTGGATGAGGGCCCGGTAGCGCTCTTCGGCGATGAGTTCCTTCTCTTTGACCTCGGCCGTGCCCGGTTCGACCACCACATAGCTTTCAAAATAGAGGATGCGCTCAAGCTGGCGCAGGCTCATGTCCAGGAGGGTGCCGATGCGGCTGGGCAACCCTTTTAAGTACCAGATGTGGGCGACCGGCGCCGCGAGCTCGATATGGCCCATGCGCTCGCGCCTCACCTTTGACTGGATGACCTCCACACCGCATTTATCACAGACAATCCCGCGGTGCTTCATCCGTTTGTACTTGCCGCAGTTGCACTCCCAATCCTTTGTCGGCCCGAAGATTTTGGCGCAGAAGAGCCCGTCTTTCTCAGGTTTAAATGACCGATAGTTGATCGTCTCCGGCTTCTTCACTTCTCCGTATGACCAGGAACGAATCTTGTCCGGAGAGGCGAGCCGAATACGGATGGCATCAAAGGACATGCCGTCTGGCTGCTTCTCAAATACCGTTGTGATTCCTTCCAATCTTCTACCTCCCAACTAACTTGTTGGACCCGCCGCACTCCAAATCATTGCGCCGGGATAGGTTTAATCCCTTAAACCTTCGACTTATTCAATTCCACATCCAGCCCGAGGCTCTGGAGTTCCTTAACCAAGACATTGAAGGACTCCGGCAAGCCGGGCTCGAGAAAATTCTCCCCCTTAACGATCGCCTCGTACATGCGAGAGCGACCGGGCACATCGTCGGATTTGACCGTGAGAAATTCCTGCAGGGTCGAGGCAGCCCCGTACGCTTGCAGGGCCCACACTTCCATTTCCCCGAGGCGTTGCCCGCCGAACTGCGCCTTTCCGCTGAGCGGCTGCTGGGTCACCAGGGAGTACGGACCGATCGATCGCGCGTGAATCTTGTCGTCCACCAAGTGGTGGAGTTTCATCATATACATGTAGCCGACCGTCACAGGGCTTCTGAACGTCTCTCCGGTCCGGCCGTCATACAGCACGCTCTGCCCCGACTCGGGCAGCTTCGCCTTTTTCAAGAGCGCTTTGATCTCGCCTTCCGAGGCGCCTTCGAACACCGGACTCGACACCCAGAGCCCGAGGGCTCGTGCAGCCCACCCGAGATGGGTCTCCAGGATTTGACCGACATTCATTCGTGAGGGCACTCCCAACGGATTAAGCACGACCTCGACCGGTGTTCCGTCCGGCAGATACGGCATATCCTCTTCAGGCAGGATCCGGGACACGACGCCCTTGTTGCCGTGCCGTCCCGCCATCTTGTCCCCGACCGAGATCTTTCGCTTCATCGCAATATAGACTTTGACGAGCTTGATGACGCCCGGGGGCAATTCATCGCCTCGCCGGAGCCGCCCGACTTTTTCGTCATAGAGCGTCTGCAAGATTTCAGCCTGCTCCTTCGCCGTCCGCTCGGTCTCATCGATTTCGCTCTGGTCTGCCGGATCGCTGAGCATGATGCGGCGAATCTCATCGTCATTGAGCTTCTTCAAGATCTCTGCAGTGATGCGGCCCTTGCGCTTCAAAATGATCTCGCCGGAATCCCCATCCATCAGATCTCGGGCGACGACTTTGCCCAGCAACAGCTTGCGGATCTTCTTATTTTTTTCCTCATCAACAATGCGCAGGCTGTCCTGATGTTCGCGCTGAATTCGGAGCACATCGTCGCTTTCGATGCTCTTCGAGCGCTCGTCTTTATCCAAGCCCTTGCGGGAGAAGATCTTGACGTCCACGAGGATGCCTTCAACCCCCGGGGGCACAGTCAGCGAGGTATCCTTCACGTCGCCCGCTTTTTCCCCGAAAATTGCGCGCAGGAGTTTCTCCTCCGGCGTGAGCTGGGTCTCACCTTTTGGGGTCACCTTCCCGACCAGAATATCCCCTTGTTTCACTTCCGCCCCGATGCGGATGATGCCGCTCTCATCCAGGTTACGAAGGGCGTCCTCGCCGACGTTGGGAATGTCCCGGGTGATATCTTCCTTGCCCAGCTTGGTGTCCCGGGCCTCCACTTCAAACTCCTCGATGTGAATCGAGGTGAACACGTCCTCTCGCACCAGCCGCTCGCTCAGTAGAATCGCATCTTCAAAGTTGTAGCCGCCCCACGGCATAAAGGCGACCAGGATGTTTCTCCCGAGGGCCAGATCGCCGCGATCGATGGCCGGGCCGTCCGCTAACACCTGTCCGCGCTTCACCTGATCTCCTACCGCCACGACCGGCTTTTGCGTGATACTGGTGTTTTGATTCGAGCGCTTAAACTTGACGAGATCATAGGTATCCAGACAGATCTCGTGCTTTTTACTGCCGGGCTCTTTTTTCTTGAGGTCCGTCTTCACGACGATCCGGGTGGCATCCACGCTCTCCACGACGCCCGGCCGTTGGGCCAGCACGACGTAGCCGGAATCCCGGGCCACGATCGACTCCATCCCGGTGCCCACGAGCGGGGCTTCGGTCTGGATCAAGGGCACGGCTTGGCGCTGCATGTTCGAACCCATCAGCGCGCGATTGGCGTCGTCGTGCTCAAGGAACGGAATCAGCGCGGTGGCGACACTCACGACCTGCTTCGGGGAGAGGTCCATGTATTCGACCTTCTCCGGAGGGACCATCACGAAGTCGCCGCCGAAGCGGGCGGACACCTGCTCCGCCGTCAATTTACTGTGCTGGTCTACCTCAGAATTGGCCTGGGCGATATGAAAGCGCTCGCCGTCGATCGCAGAGAGGTACTCGATCTCTCCGGTGACCTTGCCGCGGTGTACTTTCTGGTACGGGGCTTCGATGAACCCAAACTCGTTGACGCGCGCATAGGTCGCCAGCGACGTGATCAAACCGATATTGGGTCCCTCCGGCGTCTCGATCGGGCAGATGCGACTGTAGTGCGACGGATGTACGTCGCGCACTTCGAAGCCGGCTCGCTCGCGAGTGAGGCCGCCCGGGCCAAGGGCCGAGAGCCGCCGCTTGTGTGTAATCTCGGCGAGGGGATTGGTCTGGTCCATGAACTGCGACAACTGGCTGCTGCCGAAAAACTCCTTGATCGCGGCGATCACCGGTTTGGCGTTGATCAAATCGTGCGGCAGCACCGCCTCCATGTCCAAGAGGTTCATCCGCTCCCGAATGCTCCGTTCCATCCGGACGAGCCCGAGCCGAAACTGGTTCTCGAGCAGTTCCCCGACCGAGCGGACTCTCCGGTTCCCGAGATGATCGATGTCGTCAATATCGCCTTTGCCGGATTTGAGACCGACCAGATAGCGCACCACCTCAATGATGTCTTGCGCCGTCAGCGTCCGCTTCTCGAGCGCCAGATCGAGACCGAGCTTCTTGTTGAGTTTGAGGCGCCCGACCGGCGACAGATCGTACCGTTTCGGATTGAAGAACAGGTTTTCGAACAGCGTCTTGGCTGTCTCAATGGATGGTGTCTCACCGGGTCGCAACCGCTTATAGATTTCGACCATCGCCTCTTCTTTGGACGTGGTCTTCTCGCTTTCCAGGGTGTCTTCGATGACCGAGGGGATGGTGAGACTGTCCCAGTACACCACCTTAAACGACTCAAGCCCGCTCTCCGCCACCTTTTCGAGGACCTCTTCCGTCAACCGCTGGTTCTTCTCCAGAATGATCTCTTTGGAGGCCGGGTCCACGAGATCCACCAATACGGTTCGGCCCACAAGACTTTCCGGCTTGACCTCGACCTCTTTGTGGCCCGCCGTCTTCAGTTTCGCGATGAGTGCCTTTGTCAGCTTGGCGCCCTCGCGGGCAATCGGCTCTTTACTGCCTTTTTCGGTCAGGTCATGCGGTACGCGGAGTCCGGTATGAATGTCGACGTCCAATTTCCTCCACAGCTTGCCCTTCTGCACCTCAATTTCCTCGACGGGGTAATACATGCGGAGAAGATCATCCGTGCTGTAGCCGAACGCCTTGAGAAGGATCGTGGCGGGCATTTTGCGCCGCCGGTCGATCCTGACATAGATGATGTCCCGCACATCGAACTCGAAGTCGAGCCATGATCCCCGGTAGGGAATGATGCGGGCCGAATAGAGAATTTTCCCGCTGGCGTGCGTGCGACCTTTGTCGTGCGTAAAGAACGCCCCGGGCGAGCGATGGAGCTGGCTGACCACGACCCGTTCGGTGCCGTTGATGATGAACGTCCCTCTGTCTGTCATCAATGGCAACTCACCGACGTACACCTCTTGTTCACGGACGTCGAGGACCTTCTTGGTCGGTGACTTGTCCTCACGGTCCAGCACGACCAAGCGGACGCGGATCTTCAACGGGGCGCCAAAACTCATCCCCTGCTCAGCGCATTCCCGCACATCGTACTTCGGCGTCCCGAGGCTGTAATTGACGAATTCGAGCACCGCGGTATTGTTGTAATCCGCAATGGGAAAGACGCTGGTCAGCGCGGCCTGCAGGCCCCTGTCCTCACGGTGATCGGGCTCCGTCTCCATTTGGAGGAAATGGTCATAGGACCGCTTTTGAATCTCAATCAGGTCCGGAACCTCAATGTTCCGCGGAATCTTCGAAAAGTCCTTGCGTTCTATCAGCGTGCTGCTGCCAATGATTTCGGGCATTCTTCCCCCTACATCAGACAAGCCGTCGGTGGATGAACTTACTTGATCTCGGTCTTCGCGCCCTGCTCTTCGAGCTTTTTCTTAATGCTCTCGGCCTCTTCCTTGGTCAGCCCTGTCTTTACCGGCTTCGGCGCCGCTTCCACGAGGTCCTTGGCCTCTTTCAAGCCGAGGTTCGTCACTTCGCGGACCACCTTGATGACCTGGATCTTCTTATCGCCCGCGCTCGTCAGGATGACGTCAAAGGCTGTTTTCTCTTCAGCGGGAGCCGCAGCCCCGCCACCACCGCCCGCCGCGCTCGCCGCGACGGGGGCCGCGGCCGTCACGCCGTAGCGGCTTTCCATCGTCTTCACCAGTTCGGACAGCTCGAGCACCGGCATGACGTCGATGGCTTTCAAGATCTCTTCCTGTGTCAATTTACCCTCAGCAGTCGGCATCTCTCCTTCTCCTTTCTTCTTCTCTTGAACAGCGACCATGACTCCAATAAATTTTCTAATGACTCCGGAAAGCGTAAACATGATCCCGCGCACCGGTCCTTGCATGGCCGAAAGCAGCATGGCCAGGAGAACCGGACGCGAGGGTAACTCGGCGACTGCTTTGATGCGGGCGGCATCGAAAACATTACCGTCCACCATTCCCACCGTGATCCGCATCTTCTTATCGCGCTTCTCTTTCGCGATGAAATCACGGAGAATCTTTGCCGGCAGGGCCGGATCGTCATAGCCGATCGCCACCGACAGGGCGCCTTTAAAATGCTCTTTGACCCCGGCCATGGGCGTGCCGTCGGCGGCAAGCATGGCTAAGGTATTCTTCACCACCTTGAGTTCGGCTTTCGCCCCCCGAAGCAGCCGGCGAAGTTCTGTCGCTTCATTACTGGTGAGGCCGACGGTTTCCGTCAGGACCGCGACTTTTGCCCGGCTGAATTTCTCATGGAGCTCGGCGATTGCCGGCCCCTTCAAGTCCTTACGCATCTGCGGTTCTCCTCGTCATTCACTCTCGGATTATTCAGCCGTTTTGCCCAACGTTACGGCATCCAAGGGTATGCCCGGGCCCATCGTCGACGACACAGTCGCGGATTTCAGGTAGCGCCCTTTGCTTGAGGCCGGCTTGGCTTTCATGACCGAATCGAGCAGCATTGCCCCATTCTCTCGAAGTTTGTTGGCCTCGAATGAGACTTTGCCGACGCGCACATGAACCACCCCGGCCTTTTCAATCTTGTACTCCACGCGGCCTTTGCGGATATCGCTGATCGCCTTGGCAACGTCGAAGGTGACGGTGCCGGTCTTGGGATTGGGCATGAGCCCTCTCGGACCTAAAATCTTGCCGAGCTTCCCGACGTTGCCCATCATGTCGGGGGTCGCGATGGCCTTGTCGAACTCCAGCCATCCGCCTTTCACCTTCTCTACAAGCTCGTCTCCTCCCACGATCTCGGCGCCGGCGTCGCGGGCCTCTTTCTCTTTATCGCCTTTCGCGAAGACGAGAACCCGCACCTTGACCCCAGTGCCGTGCGGTAAAACCACCGAACCGCGCACCATCTGGTCGGATCTTTTCGGATCCACCCCGAGACGAAAAGCCATTTCGACGGTTTCGTCGAACTTGGCGTAAGCCGTGCGTTTCACTAACTCCATGGCGTCTTGAAGGCCATAGAGCTTATCCTCCACGAGCGCTTTCGCTGCTTTCCACTTTTTCCCCATAGCCATCTCCCTAAGCTATTGCTACTCGACCGCGATGCCCATGCTGCGTGCAGTGCCTGCGATAATTTTGCCTGCGGCCGTCAAATCTGCCGCATTGAGGTCCGCCATCTTCACCCGGGCGATCTCCTGTACCTGGGCTGCCGAGACCTTTGCGACCTTTTCCTTATTCGGAGTCCCCGAGCCCTTGATGATGCCGGCGGCCTTTTTCAACAAATCGGACGCAGGCGGCGTCTTCATAAGAAAGGTGTAGCTGCGGTCCGTGTAGACCGTGATGATGACAGGAATGATGGAGCCTTCCTGGCCCTTCGTCTTCTCATTAAACTGTTTGCAAAACTCCATGATATTGACGCCGTGCTGGCCTAGGGCTGGACCGACCGGCGGCGCCGGGTTGGCCTTGCCAGCCGGAATCTGCAACTTCACCAGACTTTTAACTTCTTTTGCCATGGAGGGTTCCTTTTAGAATTTAATTCCTATAATCGCTCGACCTGCCCGAAACTCAATTCCACCGGGGTGCCGCGGCCGAAGATGCTCACCAGCACTTTGAGCCTGCCACGCTCCTGATCCACATCATCGACCATGCCGTTAAAACCGAGAAAAGGTCCGTCAATGATCCGCACGTTATCGCCCTTGTGGTATTCTTCCTTCTGCCGCGGCATGGCGGCGCCGGTGTCGATCTGTTTCAGCAGCGTATCGACCTCTTCCTGGGTCAAAGGGATCGGCTCCGTTCCTCCGCCGACGAACCCGGTGACCTTTGGCGTCTTCTTAATCATTTGCCAGGCGTCATTTGACATGTCCATTTCGACCAGGACATAGCCGGGGAAGAACTTACGCGTCGACGTCCGTTTCTTTCCCTCCTTGATCTCGATCACATCCTCGGTCGGCACCAGCACCTGGCCGATCGTCTCTTGCAATCCCATCTCCTTGGCGCGGTCGAGAATGCTCGTCTTGACCCTGCCTTCGAATCCGGCATAGGTGTGGACAACATACCAATTTTTTGTCTTGGTCGTAGCCTCTGCCATGCTTAGATGATCCTCCCTATGATCCGCACCAGGATCAGATCGGTCAACGCTAAGAATAGCGAGACAATCATGACGAGCACGATCACGACGGTCGTGGATCCGATGGTTTCGTTCAAGCTCGGATACGTCACCTTTCGCAGTTCGGCGCGGACATCCAGCAGGAACTCTTTGGTCCCTTCCCATGAGCGTTTCAGCATCGCTCTACTCCTTCAAAGTGCCACACCGGCAGTGTCATTCAGTCGCACCAAAACCTCATCAGCCACATGAGTGATCCACTCAACAGATATGTCTCCGGGCATGCGTGTTTGGCAGGGGCACTAGGAATTGAACCCAGACCTTCGGTTTTGGAGACCGACGTGCTAACCGTTGAACACCATGCCCCTGAGTATTCAGGAATTATTTCGTTTCCTTATGCGGGGTATGTTTACGACAGAACGGACAATATTTACGCAGCTCCAATCGATCTGGATCGTTTTTCTTGTTCTTCATGCTCGAGTAATTCCGCCGCTTGCACTCCGGACAGGCCATAGTAATGATGTCACGCATGATCGAAACTCCCTCTCCCTCTCATTTCCATCGTCACACTGAATACATTGTCACCCTGAGCGTAGCGAAGGGTCTCAATTGAGATGCTTCGCCGGCCTCAGCATGACAGACACTTCACGCGACGATTTCGGTCACAATGCCGGAGCCCACGGTTTTGCCGCCTTCGCGGATCGCAAAGCGCAGCCCCTGGTCCATCGCAATCGGCGAGATCAGCTCCCCGGACACCGACACATTGTCCCCCGGCATCACCATCTCCACGCCCGCCGGCAGCGTCACGACCCCGGTGACATCGGTGGTCCGAAAATAAAACTGCGGCCGATACCCATTAAAGAACGGCGTGTGCCGGCCCCCTTCTTCTTTCGCCAGCACGTACACCTCC
>DASXSU010000114.1:0-5795 GCA_036505795.1 Nitrospirales bacterium | reverse complement strand
GATACCGTCCCCACCCATGACCGAAGAGATACCGAGCGCAGGCGTCGGCAAGCCGCCCCCTGGTGACAGAGCAATCGGGTGGATCGGCATCGACGAGTCCGGCAAAGGGGATTACTTCGGGCCCTTGGTGATCGCCGCCGTTCACGTTACCCCCCGCTCGGCCGAGGACCTCCTTGCATTGAATGTTCGCGACAGCAAGAAGATCGCCGACAGCGTCATCAAGACTCTCGCCGTGGATATCAAGACGTTATGCCGGCACAGCATCATTGCAATCGGCCCGGAGCGCTATAACAAGCTCTATACGGAGATTCGGAATTTGAATAAGCTGCTCGCCTGGGGCCACGCAAAAGCGCTCGAAACCCTTTTGGAACAGGTGCCTTGCACGCGCGCGATTTCCGATCAGTTCGGCGACGAGCGCTTGATCGTGAACGCGCTCCAGGCGAGGGGCAAGCAGATCATCTTGGAGCAACGGCACAAGGGCGAGGAGGATATTGCGGTCGCTGCGGCGTCCATCGTCGCGCGGGACGAATTTGTCCGCCGCCTGGGCCGGCTTGCCGCGGAAATCGGCGTGCCGCTCCCAAAGGGAGCATCACCGGCTGTAGAATTGGCGGCGCGTGCAGTCGTAGCAAAGCACGGCCAGGAAGGCCTGGCGAAGGTCGCAAAGCTGCACTTTAAAACGACGCTGCGTGTGCTGGAAAGAGGCGGATGACAGCCTTCTCAGGCTTATAAACGGATCACCCTTTTTCGGCAGCCCGTTGGATCTCGACTGTGCTAGACGCCCCAGGATCAGCAGCAGTCTGGACAGGTTCCCCCACCCAGTACAAAATCCGCTGGCAATACGAGCAGGTGAGAATCGCGTTGGCACGTTTGACGTCGGAGACGACCTGAGGCTCTATATGAAGCCGGCAGGCCATGCAGCTCCCGTCTTTTGTAACTCCCGCCAAGGCCTGACCTTTGCGTTTCGCCCGAAGCTTTTCATACGTCCGCAATAGCGAGGGATCCACGGACGCCGCTATCTCTTTGCGGGTGTGGGTGAGTTCCGTGAGCTTCTCTTCCAGCGCGCCGACCGACGCCTCGAGAGTGACCTTTTCCGCATTGAAGCGCTGCTCGGAAGCCTTGAGCGCTTCTTCCACGCGGGCCAGGTCTTTTTTCTTGGTGTCGGTGAGATCCATCAGAAGAAGGAGCTGATCCTCGATCTCTCCTTTTTTCTTCTTTGCTAATTCAACCTCGAAGCGATGGGCCTGGTATTCCTTATTGGTCTTGATCTCACCCTTGACCGCGCGATCCTCAAGCTTGCTGATCGACTGCTCGTGCGCGGCCAGGTCCTGTTCGCGGGACTTCCGGTCATGGACGGCAGTGTCGAATTCTTTTTTGAGCGCATCGCGCTCTACCTGAGCGGCTTGCAGCGGCCCGCGAGCAGCCTCAATCAATTCGGGGAGACGGCGTTTTCGAGCGGCTAATTCTTCTAGGCGGAGATCGGCTTCCTGCAGTTGGATGAGATGCTGCAGATTTCCTTTCACAATTTAGCCATCGAAGGATTCACGAAAAACATACCTTATATGTCGGCTTCCCGTCTCGCTAAGATTAGCACACCTCTCCTCTTGGTGGGCCCACCAGGCCTCGAACCTGGGACCAACGGATTATGAGTCCGCCGCTCTGACCAACTGAGCTATGGGCCCGCGAATTTGCTCTCATCTCCGCCCCGGACGGGTCCTTTTTATCACAGGCTTTCGACAAAGCTCTTGAGTTTCTTGCTCCGGCTCGGATGGCGGAGCTTGCGGAGCGCCTTCGCTTCGATCTGCCGGATTCTCTCCCGGGTGACCGCAAAATCCTGTCCTACCTCTTCCAGGGTGTGATCGGTATTTTCGCCGATGCCGAAGCGCTTGCGCAGAACACGCTCCTCGCGCGGCGTGAGCGTCTTTAACGCATTATTAATCTGCCGCTGCAAATCGTACCGGATCGCAGCCTCAAGCGGCGAAACGGCTTTTTTGTCCTCGATAAAATCGCCGAGATGACTATCTTCCTCCTCGCCGATAGGCGTCTCAAGGGATATCGGCTCCTTGGCGATCTTCAAGATCTTGCGAACCTTGTCCAACGGCAGATCCATCTTCTCGGCAATTTCTTCCGGCAGCGGCTCCCGGCCAAGCTTCTGCACCAGATGGCGGGAGGTGCGTATCAGCTTGTTGATCGTCTCAATCATATGCACCGGAATGCGGATCGTGCGGGCCTGATCGGCAATGGCGCGCGTGATCGCCTGCCGGATCCACCAGGTGGCATAAGTGCTGAACTTATATCCGCGCTTATATTCAAACTTATCGACCGCCTTCATCAGACCGATATTGCCTTCCTGGATAAGGTCCAGGAATTGGAGTCCGCGGTTCGTGTACTTCTTGGCAATGCTGACCACCAAGCGCAAATTGGCCTCGACCAGCTCGGCCTTGCCGCGCTTGACCCGCTCCTCCGCGAGGTCCAACAGCTTGGTTCCTTCGCGGAGCTCATCGGCCGGCGCCAGCGCCTCGGCTTCCACGGCCCGGATGCGACGGCGGGCGTTTTGGAAAGCCTTTTCGATCTCCTGAAGCGTTTCGAGCGCGACACCGGTTTTTCGGCGGACCGCGATGAGATCTTTGCGCCCACGGACCAACCGCGCGAGCAATAGATTGCCTTCCTCACCGGAAACTCCTAGGCGCCGGCGGCAATAGGCGATCTCACGCTCACATGCGGCGATTTCCTGCGCCAGATCCCGCACGCGTTGGACCATCCGCTCGCGCAGGACGGGATGTAGGTTCACGAGGTCCAATCTGTCGACGACCTGCCGGCGCACCTCTAACAGCTTGGCCTTGATCTCCTTGCGCTTCGGCGGGCTTAGGCTGGCCAACCTGTGTTTGGCATAGAGCGTCAGGAGCACATTCGACGGTGCCTTGACTTTGCGGATGGCATCCAGCGTCCGGTCGCGCAGCTCTTCCTCGTCTTGCTCGACGACCTCATCGAACTCTTCTTCTGCGGCCGACGCAACCACCTCACGGATCGAGATTTTCGCGGCCTTGAGCCGGTCGGCCAGGGCGAACACCGCCTTGATCGTCATCGGCATCCCGAAGACGACCGACGAGATGTCCTTCTTCCCCTCCTCAATGCGTTTGGCAATCTCGATTTCGCCCTCGCGGCTGAGCAGCGACACGCTGCCCATCTCTTTTAAATACAACCGCACGGGATCGTCCGTCCGGCTCAAGGCGCCGGGGGTCAAATCGATCTTCTTGTCTTCCTCTTCGGGCTCTTCCTGCTCTTCGCTTTCTTCCGTGGGGCCTTCACCCTCGGACGACATCCGTTGGTAGCGCTCGCCCTCCGGTGAATCGATGATCTCGATGTCCATCTCGCCGAACATCGTCATCAAGCTGTTCAGCCGCTCCGGTGTGGCCATTTCGGCGGGCAAGCCGTTGCTTAGATCCCTGTACGTCAGAAAGCCCTTTTCCTTACCCAGGGTAATCAGGCGATTGACCTCGGTCGTCCGTTCTTCCTCAGCCATGCGCCCTCCCTGCAGTTTCAGTAAGTGCTGTTTGCTCGCCTTTTAACAATAGCCGTTGGCGCTCCTGTTGAAGCGCCTGTGACCGCATGAGAAGAGTCCTCACCATCTCGGTTTCTCCGGCACGCTCGGCGGCAGCCTGCGCGGTCTTGTTTTCCTGGATTTCCATAGCCAGATGCCGGAGTTTCAAGGTCGTAAAGCTCTGATGAAATGCGGCGGACACATCCTCATAGGGCAGTTCGCTCAGCGACAACGCGCGGCTGAGACTGTCCAATGCCGCATCGCCGTCCTCCTGTTCGACAAGGCTCAGGATCGTTTGCCCCTGCTCCATGGCGCTCTGCGCCAGCGACACCAGACGCTTTGCACGGAGGTCGGTGAAATCCGCGGCACAGAGCTGCGCCAGCATCTCGGCCGTGCATTTTTCGTGGAGGATCAACTGTAGAAGGACTTCCTCGTCCTTGGGCAGGCGCGCCGGTACGGGCGCTGCTGCCTCACTGTCGACAGTCTTCGCCACGGAGCGCCGGACACCGATAGTGCGGTAGCGTTCCAGCAACACCTTCTCGTCCAAGCCCAGTTGATCAGCGACATGTCGAATGGAGGCATTCTTCTCAATTGGATTCTTGATCTTTCGCAGTAAGGTAAGAACCTCTTCCACACACCGCACGCGCTCTTCCACACTTCCTTGCCGTCCTGTCCGAAGGCTGCCTTCAACGGTAAACTCCAGGAGTGAAGGCGCCTTCCGGATCGTAGCCAGTAAGACGTCCAGGCCTTCGCGTCTCACGAAGGTGTCCGGATCGTCCCCGGCCGGGAGACTGACGACCTGCACCGTGAGGCCTGAATCGAGGAACAAATCCATCGTCCGCAAAGCGGCCCGCACGCCGGCAGCGTCGGGATCGAAGATAAGGATTACGTGATGAGTAAATCGGCGGATCAGTTCGATATGTTCTGTCGTAAGCGCGGTGCCGAGTGTCGCCACCACGTTGGAAAGGCCGGCCTGATGCAGCGCGATCGCGTCAAAGTAGCCTTCGACGATGACCACCTGGTCCGCTTGAGTAATGGCCTCCCGGGCAACGTCGATGCCGTACAAAGTCCGACTCTTACTGAACAGCGGGGTCTCCGGCGAGTTGAGATATTTAGGCTCGCCGTCGTCAAGGATCCGACCGCCAAATCCGATGATGCGCTTCTGCAAATCATAAATCGGGAACATCACCCGTCCACGGAATCGGTCGTAGTAACCAGGAGCCTGCTGACCTTGCCGGCCGCCCTGGTCCCGGGGCACGATTAACCCGGCTTTAGCGAGATCCTCGATCTTGCAACCAGTCCCGGTCAAGGCGTTCAAAGTCAGGTCCCAACCTACGGGCGCATAGCCAAGACCGAATCCCTCAATCGTCGAGGTCTGCATCCCGCGCTTCTCCAAATACGCTCTCACAGGTTGCGCCGCGGGCTCCAGTAAGGTGCGCCGGAAAAACTCCGCCGCCTGCCCGTTCACGGCGAACAACCGCTCCCGAATTTCAGTCCGTTGACGTGCGGCGGGGGAAGCGGCCTGTTGGTCCACTTCGACGCCGTATTTTTCCCCAAGGGTGCGCACTGCTGCCGGAAATGTGGCGCCGTCGATTTTCATGACAAAGCTAAAGACGTTGCCGCCCTCCCCACAACCGAAACAGTGAAACATCTGCCGAGAGGGGCTTACCGTGAAAGACGGTGTCTTCTCTGAATGGAACGGGCAGAGCCCTTTGAAATTCTGGCCTGCCTTACTGAGCGACAGGTGAGCACCGATGACTTCTAGGATGTCAGCACGCTCCCGAACCCGCTGGATGACATCCTCAGGGATCAATCCTTTATCCATGATTGCCCCGCATGCGCCAGACGGTATTCATCATAAGGTGTAAAAACAACCTATTATAGTAACAATCAGTACGACTTGCTGTCAACCGACCTTCTCTCCTAACCCGGGGGCCACTTCATCTGGCGGCCGCCAAGAACATGAAAATGCAAATGAAATACGGTTTGGCCGCCGTCACTGCCGGAATTCACTACCACGCGGTACCCTGAGTCGGCGATCCCCTTCTTCTGCGCGACGAGTTTGGCGGCGCCCAGGAGTCTTCCCAGTAACGCCTGGTCATGCAGATCGTTCATGGATGCCATATGCCGTTTCGGGATGACGAGAACATGAACGGGAGCCTGAGGGTTCAGGTCTTCAAACGCAAAGACTTCATCATCCTGCAAGACCATTCGAGCAGGAATCTGGCCGGCCCCGATCTTACAAAATATGCAGTCA